>DAOUTX010000004.1 GCA_030668465.1 Atribacterota bacterium
CACTCCAAAGCTATTTTGGAGAATATTTATCCCCATGGTTTGTTGACGGGTATCGACCAGGACATAGAGGCAATTGAAACAGCAAAAGAAGAACTAAAAAGCTATATCGATAAAGTAAAATTAGTTAAAGGTAATTTCAAAAATTTAAAAGAGATTCTATCAGAATTGAAGATCGAAACAGTGTCGGGGATAATCTTTGATTTAGGAGTGTCCTTTCACCAACTAAAAGAGAAAAAAAGAGGATTCAGTTTTAAAGAAGACAGTCATTTAGATATGCGGATGGACTTAACCCAAAAATTTAACGCTGATATTTTAGTCAATAGTTATTCAGAAAAAGATTTAGCTGAAATATTTGAAAAATACGGAGAAGAACGGTTTTCCAAGAGGATTGCCCACTTAATTGTAACAGAACGAAAAAAGAGAGCTATTACTACTACCAAGCAGTTAGCTGATTTAATAATAAAAGCTCTCCCTAGAACTAAAAAAAGGCACACCTGGAGAATTCATCCTGCAACCAGGGTTTTTCAGGCTATCAGGATTGAAATAAATCAGGAGCTTAAGGCCTTGGAAAAGGGATTGAATCAGGCAATTAGAGTTTTAGAGGATAAGGGAAGGATATGTGTTATTTCCTATCATTCATTAGAGGATAGGATAGTTAAAAATATATTTAAGGAAGTAGAAAGAGAAGGAAAAGAACAAAAGAATTACGGATTAAAAATTATAACTAAAAAACCAATTAGACCTTCTTCGGAGGAAGTAAGGGATAATCCTAAAGCGAGAAGCGCAAAATTGAGAGTGGCAGAGAAAATAATATCTTTATCTTAATTAATTAGTTAATTAATTAGTTAGCTGGTTAATTGGTTAAGGAAATAGCGGATAGCATTAAAACATAAAGCTAAAAACGCAAAACATAAAACTAAATTTGCATCTCAAATTTCAAGAAAAAATAGAATGAAAAAACATGTGCTAACGACTATTCACCATCAACTAAAGTAAAGGGGTGATAAAATATGAGAGGGAACAGTGCTATAGCTACCGGTAATTACGAAAGTAAGAATACCTTAATTGTTTTTGGGTTATTTTTAATGTTAGTAATTCTTGTCACCTCTGTAGTAATTTTTTATATTTCTAATAACATTATATTAACTGAATTAGGATACAAATTAATAAAATTAGAAAATGTTAAAATTGCCTTAGAGGGAGAAAATGAAAAACTTGAGCTTACCGCAGAGACTCTTTCTGCCTTAGGTAGAATTGAAAAAATTGCTTGTAATCATTTGGGAATGATTAGACCAAAAGAAGTTAAATTTATTGCCTTAAACCCCATTCCTAAGGTTAATTCCGGAAATGATAAGGGGGCAATCAGTAACAATTATGAAGAGGAAAAGAATTTTTGGGCTAGTTTTGACCTAAGGAAGATAAACGACTTGGTTTTAGGAGCGTTAAAATAATATACTTGTAGCAGTATAGGTTAAAGAGGGCGGAAATAATTGTTGCTTTCCAAAGAAAAAAAAGAACGTATTATTTTTTTACTTATAGTGTTTATAATTCTTTATCTTTCAATAATTTATAGATTATATAACATTCAGGTTATTCAAAGTAATAAATTTAAAGAAATTGCCCAACAAGAACACCTCACTTCTTTTTCTATTGAGGGAGAACGAGGTAATATCTATGATAGAAATTTTAAAAAATTAGCTGTGAATGTTAATGTTCAATCTTTATTCGCCATTCCTCCTAAAATCAAAAATCCTCAGGAAACTGCCCGAAAAGTATCTTCGATTTTAAACTTGGAAACAAAAGATGTACTGGATAAATTAAATCAAAAAAAATCTTTTGTGTGGATAAAAAGGAAATTAAAAGAAATAGAAGTCGTAGAGATTAAAAAACTAAATTTAGAGGGATTAAATTTTTTAGATGAGAGCAAGAGACATTATCCCAAGAATTATTTAGCTTCTAATTTAATGGGATTTGTGGGAATAGACAATCAAGGCCTGGAAGGTTTAGAGTCATTTTTTAATAAGGAATTAAAGGGTTTACCTGGTTTAGTAATTCTAGAAAGAGATGCTATAGGAGGCAAGGTGCCCTTAAGCATTAAAGAACCGACTACCCATAAAGATGGGCATTCAATTGTTTTAACCATTGATGAAGTTATCCAATATATCACTGAAGAAGCTTTAAATAAAGCTTTTCAAAAATCTAAAGCCAAAGCAGGAGTTGCTATTGTAGTAAAGCCCAAAACCGGGGAAATTTTGGCAATGGCAGTAAAACCTTCTTACGACCCCAATTATTTTAATCAATATTCTCGCGATCTTTGGAGAAATAGAGCAGTAACTGATGCCTATGAGCCGGGATCGACCTTTAAGGTTATTACCATAGCTACAGCCCTGGAAGAAAGAGTAGTCAATTTAAATAATCAATTTTATTGTGAAGGGTGGACAAAATACAGTGGGACTGTTTTTCACGATATATACCAACATGGTTCTCAAGATCTTACCGATATAGTGAAAAATTCCTGTAATGTAGGAGTAATTCAAACCGGGACAAGATTAGATGAAAAGGTTTTTGAAAAGTCGATTAGAAGATTCGGGTTTGGGACATTGACTGAAATAAATTTACCCGGTGAAATAAATGGCTTGGTAAGAAGTACAAAGGATTGGTCAAGAATTTCCCTGGCTTCCCTATCTATAGGTCAAGAAATTTCTGTAACTCCACTTCAGTTGATAATGGCTGTATCGGCTATAGCCAATAGAGGGACTTTAATGAAGCCGATGATAGTAAAGGAAATAATAGATTCTGCGCAAAATAAAATTAAAATATTTAAACCGAGGCCGG
This sequence comes from Atribacterota bacterium, assembly GCA_030668465.1. Taxonomy (GTDB): domain Bacteria; phylum Atribacterota; class Phoenicimicrobiia; order Phoenicimicrobiales; family Phoenicimicrobiaceae; genus Sediminicultor. Next base: position 2,836 of record DAOUTX010000004.1, read on the forward strand.
TAAGACAGGTAGTATCGGTTGGTACTGCCTTAACCATGACCAAGATATTGGAACAAGTAGTGAATGACGGAACTGGTACAAGGGCCAAGCTTGCAGGATACCAGGCAGCAGGAAAAACCGGAACAGCTCAAAAATTTGATTTTTCTATCGGTAAATATTCTGAAGATAAATTCAGCTCCTTATTTGTGGGTTATGTTCCCGCAGAGTACCCTGAAATATCTATCTTGGTTTTATTAGATGAACCTAAGGGGAGTTATTATGGTGGGACAGTAGCTGCTCCGGTTTTCCAGGAGATTGCTTCCAAGGTTCTTCCTTACTTATCGGTACCAACCAATGAAAGATAGTATCGCGTATCGCGTATCGCGTGAAGAAATAAGTATCGAGTATATAGCAAATACAGTAATGAGTGATGAGTAATGTGTAACAAGTAATAAATTTTGAGTTGTAAGTTGCAAGTTTGAAAAATAGTAGGGGCACGATGTATCGTGCCCGTTAATCGCAGACCTGCCTGTCTATGAATTACAAAAGAAGGGCACAATTCATTGTGCCCCTACACCTAATCCTGATTCCTTTAACACAATATGAGATTAAATTGAAAGGCAATATGCAATAAGATATACTATATACGGGATTTAGCTGGAGGACAAACGTTTTATTTTTCATACTATACGCTAAACGCTGTGCGCTATACGCTATTTATAATTTTGAGGTATTTTTTATGAAGTTGAGTGAATTAATAACAAATTTAGACACCAAAGAAATTATTGGCGATTTAGATTTAAATATCAAAGGAATTTATCACAACTCTCGGGAAATAAAGAGAGGTTTTTTATTTATATGCATAAAAGGTTTTACCTTTGATGGACATAATTTTATCGACGAAGCTATTAACAAAGGAGCTGTTGCACTGGTAGTAGAGAAAGAAATTCCTCCCAGGCCGGGTATTACTATAATAAGGGTAGATGATAGCCGTAAAGCCCTGGCAATTTCAGCTAACCAATTTTACGGTTTTCCTTCACGAAAATTAAAATTAATTGGAGTAACCGGAACAAACGGTAAAACTACTATTACCTATATGTTAAGAGCCATTTTCCAGGAAGAAGGTTATAGAACAGGACTTCTGGGTACTGCACAAAATATAATCGGTGATAATATTAACTCCTCTAAGATGACTACTATGGAATCGATAGATTTGCAAAAGACCCTCAAGGAAATGGTTGAACAAAAGAATGACTATGCAGTGATGGAAGTATCTTCCCATGCTTTGCAATTATCCCGCGTAGAAGGATGCGATTTTGATGTAGCTATCTTTACTAATATTAGCAAGGAACATTTCGAAATCCATAAAAACTTTTCTAATTATTTAACGGCAAAGAAAAAATTATTTTTAAGTTTAAATAAAAGCAAGAAAAAAGATTATGAAAAATTTGCGGTAATTAATATTGATGAAGAGCACAGTAAAGATTTTATAGATTGTAATAAGGTTAATTTAATCACTTATGGAATAGAAAAAGAAGCTGATATTAGAGCCAGGAAAATAAGAATGAATCTCAAGGATTCATCCTTTATGGTAGAAACGCCCCTGGGCGGGACTAGAATATATTTAAATTTTAGTGGAATATACAATATTTATAATGCTTTGGCGTCTATAGCAACAGCTATTTCTCAAGGGATCTTTCCTGGTGTAATTTCTCAAGCCTTAAGTAAATTTTATGGAGCTCCGGGAAGATACAAGCTGCTTGAATATGGCCAGAATTATACTATTGTTATAGATTTTGCCCATAATTATCACGGATTAGGGAATATATTGGAGAATTTACATAATTTTGCTTCACATAAAATAATAACAGTATTTGGACATGGTGGAGAGAAATATAATAAGGTAAGGACTACCATGGGGGAAGTTATAGGGAAATATAGTGATTACATAGTAATAACTGCGGATAATCCTAAAAGTGAAGATCCTATGGAAATTGCCCAAGAGATTGAGAAAGGGGTTAAAAAAACAGATAAAGATTATATTATAATTACTGATCGGGTAAAAGCTATTCATTATGCTTTAGGAAAAGCCGAAGAAGGGGATATAGTATTGATAGCCGGAAAAGGACCCGAAAATGAACAAATTTATCATAATAGAGTTATTCATCACAATGATGAAGAAGTAGTGAAAAATATCTTAACAGGGAGATAAAAGATTGGAAAATTGTAAAATTACAGAATTGATAAAAGCTGTCTCGGGAAAGATAATTCGGGGAGACCAGGATTGCTTATTAAACAGGATTTCCATAGATAGCCGAACTTTAATTCCCGGTGATTTGTTTTTTGCTATAATTGGACCCAATTTCGACGGACATGATTTTATTTTTGAAGCTTGTAACAAGGGAGCGATTGGAGTAGTAGTCTGTAAACGTACGAGCGCTTTACTACAGAATGAGCAAATAGGTAAAGATAAAATTATCATAGAAGTAAAAGATACTCTTTCTGCCTTGCAGGATTGGTCTAAACATTATAAGGATAAATTTAAAACTTTTAATATCTGTGTAACCGGCAGTAATGGAAAGACCACTACCAAAGAAATTATTGCTCATATCTTATCTCAAGAATTCCCTCTTTTAAAAACCTCTGGAAATTATAATAATGAAATTGGAATTCCTCTTACTCTGCTACAGCTTAATAAATCACATAAGCTATTGGTGGCAGAAATGGGGATGAGAGGTTTGGGTGAAATAAAAACTCTTACCAATTTTATTCCTCCTGATTTAGCAGTGATTACCAATATCGGAGAGGCGCATATCGGTTTATTAGGTTCAAAGGATAATATTTTTAAGGCTAAATCGGAATTATTACAATCATTAGATAAAGACGGTATAGCCATTATAAATAAAGACGACCCCTATTTTTTTAAGATGTTGGAAATTGTTAAAGATAAGAAAGTATACACCTTTGGCATTGAGAATAAGAGTGATATTATGGCTTGTAATATCAGAATGGTCAGTGATAAAGGAATAAGATTTACTCTTGAAGTGCAAAATGATAAAAGCAGAAAAATATATTTTCCCTTGTTGGGAAGGCACAATATCTATAATGCCCTTGCCGCCATTGCGGTTGCTTTTACCCTGGGAATAGAATTGGATTTAATTGAAAGAGGATTATCTTCTTTTAAACCGTTAGACCTGCATATGCAATTGAGCAACTTTTGTAATGATATTAAAATACTAAATGATTCCTATAATGCGAGCCCATTATCAGTAAAAAATGCTTTAGAGACTTTAGCAGAAGTCGCACGAACTAATAGAAAAATAGCCATCCTGGGAGATATGCTGGAATTAGGAGAAAAGACCGACTTTTACCACCGGGAAATAGGGAAAAAAGTAGCAAAATTGTCTATCGATACCCTAATAACTGTAGGCTCGGGAGGAAAGATAATTGCTCAATCTTCCAAAAAAGAGGGGATGGCAGAAGAAAGAGTTTTTTCTTTTGATAAAAATAAGAAGTTAAATTTAGCCAAAAAGCTGTTAAATCTAACTAAACCTGGAGATTTTATCCTATTAAAAGGTTCTCGTGAAATGGAAATGGAAGAAATTTTAGAATTTTGGCAAAAAGAGTATCAAAAAAATAAGCCCACCTAAGGAGGAGATAATGACCTATTGGCCCTTAATAATTTTAGCTTCGTTTACAATTCCGGTTATTGCTTTACCGTTTTTCATTAATTACCAAAAAAAACATAATGTAGGACAAAAAATTCGTCAGGAAGGGCCAAATCTTCATCAACATAAAACGGGGACACCTACCATGGGTGGAGTAATAATTATCCTTACTTTGACAGTAATAGTTTTACTCCTTGTTCCTTATAGTAAATATGTTTTGTGGTCATTAATTACTACTGTTGGTTTTGGTCTTATCGGCTTGGTTGATGATTTAATAAAATATCTTAAGAAACGATCATTAGGTCTTCTTACTATGCAGAAGTTGTTCCTTCAAATTGGCTTTGCTTTAATAGTTGCCTATTGTGTCCAACAAAACACTGATTTAGGTACAGAAATTTATCTTCCCTTTATAAAAAATAGTATAGATTTGGGAATTATGTTTGTTCCTTTTGTGGTCTTGGTGATGATTAGTTCGGTTAATGCGGTAAATTTAACCGACGGTTTAGATGGGTTGGCAGCCGTGCTAATAATTATTGCCATGCTAAGTTTTGCTTTAATTGCCTATATCCAAGATATATTGCCTATGAGCTTGTTTTCCCTGATAGTTGCCTTTACCTCTTTTGGTTTTTTAATCTATAATTTTTATCCGGCCCAGATATTTTTAGGTGATGTAGGTTCTTTAGCTTTAGGCGGAGCACTTGCTTCGGTGGCAATTTTTACTAAAACAGAGTTGTTTTTACTGATAATAGGCGGAGTATTTGTGATTGAAACCTTATCAGTGATACTTCAGGTTGTTTCGGTAAAATTAAGGGGTAAAATAATTTTTAAGATGAGTCCTATTCACCACCATTTTGAGCTTTGTGATTGGAAAGAACCTAAAATTATTATTAGATTTTGTATAGCGGGAATAATACTGGCTATTATTGGGATAGCCAGTATTTAGTGTACCGTTAGCTAGTTAGTTGGTTACTTGGTTAATTAGTTGAAGATTTCGTTTTAAACTGGTCAGCTGGGTAATTAAATTAACATTTTGTATTTCGTAAATAGTTTCTGGTAGAGAAAATAACGGATAGGATAATAGCGTATAGTTTATTAATAATAGATGATATAAAAATGCAAATTCTCCGTTTGACCATCATAAGACAAAAAAAACAGCAATGAGAAATAAGTTTCGCTTTTCAGGTTTCAAGTTGTGGGTTTGCAAACAAGAAGCGGAGAGTGATTGATAGGAAAGTAAGTTAGTTGTATTACAATTAACTAATTAACCAGCTAACCAATTAACCAACTAACCATACAATAGGAGTTATATTTGAGATGTTAATAGAAAAAAGATCTCCTGATTTATGGCTTTTTATAGTAGTAATTATACTTATGGCTATTGGTATATGTATGGTTTTTAGTTCAAGTTACATTATGGCTTACAAATGGTATGGAGATAGTTATTATTTTTTAAAAAGACAATTAATTTATGCTATAATAGCCATGGTAGCATTTTTTTTCGCTATATATACCGATTATCATTATTATAAAAAATTTACTCTGCCTATCTTAATTTTATCCATTACATTTCTATCGATGGTATATATTCCCAGTATCGGGAGAGCTGCCGGTGGGGCAAGAAGATGGATTAAGATAGGATTTTTTTCTTTTCAGCCTTCCGAAATTGCTAAATTTGCTTTAATCTTATATATGGCAGAGTCTCTAACCAGAAAACAAATAAAAGATATAAAAACCTTTATTAGAGGGGTATTGCCCCCTTTAATTATTATGTTAGTAATGTTTTTATTAATCTTGAACGAACCAGATTTTAGTACTTCCTTAATTATTTTGGGCATTTCTTTTATTATGTTATTCATTGGAGGGACCAGGATAATTCAGCTTTATGCCCTAATAATAGCAGCAATCCCCTTGGGAATTTTAATATTATTAAGAGAAGAATATAGAAGAACGAGATTGCTCTCCTTTTTGGATCCCTGGAAAGACCCCCTGGATAGCGGGTTTCATATAATTCAATCTCTATTAGCCTTAGGGAGCGGAGGAATTTTTGGAATCGGGTTGGCAGAGAGTAAACAAAAATATTTCTATCTTCCCGACCAACACACCGACTTCATCTTCTCTATAATTGGTGAGGAATTAGGGTTTATAGGTACAGTAGTAATAATTATTCTTTTTACAATATTGTTGTGGCGTGGATTCAGGATAGCCTTAGATTCTTCTGACCAATTTGGAACTTTGTTGGCTGCGGGCATTACTTCAATGATAGTTTTTCAGAGCATTATAAATATTGGAGTAGTGACCAAGATGATTCCCACTACCGGCATTACCCTACCCTTTATCAGCTATGGAGGTTCATCTCTAATTGTAAATATGTTTTGCGCGGGAATTTTATTAAATATTTCCCGATATAAAGTAAAAGAATAGGGAGCGCAATTGATGGCATTAAAGGTGATAATTTCGGGTGGTGGAACAGGGGGGCATATATATCCAGGAATTAGCTTAGCTTGCGAGATAAAAGGCAGAGACGTAAACAATGATATTCTGTTTGTGGGAACTGAAAGGGGACTGGAATCAAAACTTGTTCCTCGGGAAGGTTTTAAAATTATAACAATAAAAGCCCGGGGCATTAAGCGAAAAATATGTTTTGAAAATTTAACAGCTATTGTTATTTTTTTAGTTTCTTTATTTCAGTCATATAAAGTTATAAAAAAGTATAAACCGGATATAGTTATTGGAACAGGAGGTTATGTAAGCGGCTCGGTTGTTTTAATGGCCGCAATATTAGGTTTTCCAACTTTTGTCCATGAGCAGAATGTAATACCCGGGATTACCAATAAATTTCTATCTCGTATCACCAGAAAAACATTTTTAAGCTTTAATCAGTCAAAAGAATATTTTAGCAATAAAGCAAAATTGATTTTTACGGGCAATCCCATACGTTTTAAAAATATTAAACCAGGCACAGACAGAGAGTATAAAAAATTTAACCTTGATTCTTCAAAAAAAACCATATTGGTATTAGGAGGCAGTAAGGGAGCAGCCTCGATTAATAGAGCTGTTCTGGGAGGTATCGATTTAATAAAAGATGCTATAAAAAACAACTGGCAAGTTTTATTGATTAGTGGGCAATATGATTATGATAATATTATGGAAATTGTGGGAGAAGAACATAAAATATTTTCGGTAGAACCATACCTGCATGATATTGAAAAAGCCTATTCTCTGGCTGATTTAGTAATCTGCCGGGCGGGAGCCACAACTTTAGCTGAAATCGGGGCCTATGGTTTACCGGCAATTTTAATACCTTACCCTTATGCTACTCAGGATCACCAGGGAGTCAACGCTAAAATTTTTGAAAGAGAAGGGGCTGCGATATCAATTTTAGAGAAGGATTTATCTGAAAAAAAATTAGGCCAGGTTTTACTCGATTTATTAAAGAACAAAAATCAATTAGGGGTAATGGCAAAAAAGAGTAGAGAATTTAGTAATGTGAATTCAGCTGAGAAGATAGTAGACTGTATTTCTGATTACATTAAAAAAACTTAAAAAATATAAGAAGTATTTTACCAACAAAGCAGGAAAATTATAAATTTTTATTGAATATAAATATAGAGTTTGAGATTTAATCAATTCGTATTTGGTTAACGCTTAACCAGTTACTTTGATTAGTTAGTTTTTGATACTAATTCTTTAACTATCTAACCAGACAACTAGCTAACCAACTAACCAGATAGATACGATATACGACATACGAATAGGAGTGGAATTATATTTAATGATTGAAAAAAAATTACATATACATTTTATTGGAATTGGTGGAGCGGGAATGAGCGGCTTAGCCTCAATCTTTCTTGATTTAGGCCATAAGATAAGTGGTTCTGATATCGTAACTTCAAAGATAACTAAAAGATTGGCTGATAAGGGAGCAACTATTTTTAAGGGTCATAATGAAGATTATGTAGAAGGGGCAGATTTAGTAGTAGTTTCATCGGCGATTCCCGAATCTAATTCGGAAATAAGGGGTGCCAGGGATAGAAAGATTACCATAATCAAAAGGGCTGAAATGCTGGCAAAGCTTATGGACAATAAATATGGAATAGCCATTGCCGGTACACACGGTAAGAGCACCACTGCTTCCATGATAAGTCTATTATTAGAAAAAAACGGTTTCAATCCAACCGTAGTAGTGGGGGGAGAGCTAAACAATTTTAAAAATAATGCTAAATTAGGGAAAGGAAATCATATAGTTGTAGAAGCCGACGAAAGTGATGGTTCGTTTTTGGAATTGAATCCACAAATGGCCATAGTTACCAATATAGAAGATGACCATTTAGACCATTATGAAAATATGGAAAATATTCTAAAAGATTTTAGGAAATTTATTGATAAAGTTCCTGATAATGGACGAGTCATCTTGTGCAAGGATTGCGATAATATAAAGGGACTGATAAAACAATGTGAAAGAAGTCATGTTTCTTATGGAATATTTACTGAAGCGGATTTAATGGCTAAAGATATAGAATTAGATAAGTTAAATTCCAAATCAAAAATATACCGGCAGGGTGAAAAAATGGGTGAGCTTTATTTAAAGGTTGCCGGATATCACAATATTTCAAATGCTTTAGCGGCAATTGCTGTTGCCCTGGAACTGGGAATAAGTTTTGCGGAAATTGCTAAAACATTGGAAACCTTTCGGGGAGTTCGTAGAAGAATGGAAATTGTTGCCAATACTGATAACAACATATTAATTATTGATGATTATGCACACCATCCTACCGAGATTAAAACAACTTTGAGCGCCTTAAGAAGCAGCTGGCAAAACAGAAGAATAATTGTCGTATTTCAGCCCCACCGCTACAGCAGAACTAAACTTTTAGCAGAAAAGTTTGGTAAAGCATTTTTTGATGCCGATTGTGTAATTATTAATGATATTTATTCAGCCAATGAATCACCGATATCCGGAATTAGCGGAGAGACCATATTTAGGGAAATTAAAAAAACTAACCATAGGCAGATAAAATATTTGCCCTCCAAAGATAATATTTTAAGTTATTTATTTGAAATTCTTCAACCCGGAGATATAATAATAACTATGGGGGCGGGAGATATTTGGACTGTTGGCCAGGAATTGGCCAAACAATTAAAGAAAACAAAGGGCTTTTAATTTTATTTGAAAATGAATATAGATATAATAAAAAATGAGTGTAATAAACAAGGAATTAACCGTATAATTAAATACAATGAGCCATTGAAGAGTCATACTTCATTAAGAATTGGCGGACCTGCTGATTTTTTTTGCTGCCCTGATAATATCGAAGATTTAAAAAAAGTTGTTTCTATTTCCCAAGAACATAATATACCTTTCTGGGTTATAGGAAATGGAACGAACTTGTTGATTTTGGATAGCGGGGTAAGGGGTTTGGTAATCAACTTAAATAAAGGTTTTAAAAAAATAGAATTTTCTGATAAAATTGTAAAAGTAGGTGCAGGAGTTTCATTAGCATATCTGAGCAAAATAGCTTTGAATAAAGAATTGAGCGGATTAGAATTTGCCTGTAATATTCCCGGGACTTTGGGAGGAGCAATAATTAATAATGCCGGTTTTAGAGAAAATTGCATGGCAGATGTAGTGCAAAATGTAACTTTTTTAATCGGAGAAAATAAAATAGAAAAAGCGTCCAAATCTAATTTAAATTTCAATTATCGCGAATGTAATTTGAAAGGTAAATCAGTGATTATTTTAGAAGCAACCCTGCTGTTGAAAAAGGGGAATAGAGAAGAAATTGAATTAAAAATAAAAGAAAATATTAAAATTAGAGAGACCAAGCAGCCTTTGCATAAATTAAACGCGGGTAGTATTTTCAAAAATCCACCTGGTTATTATGCCGGAGAATTGGTAGAAAAAGTTGGAACGAAGGGGCTATCTCGGGGGAAGGCCGAAATTTCTCTCAAGCATGCTAATTTCATAATAAATAATGGTGACGCTTCATCTGGAGATGTTTTATATTTAATTGAAGAGATTGAGAAAAGAGTAAAGAAAAATTTTGGAATAAAATTAGAGCGTGAAATAGAAATTTTAGGAGAACCCTAAAGGACAGTATATAATATATAGTAGCATCACGGCGTTGCTGTGATGAATCCAGAAAGAAAGAAGCCAGGATAATTTCATATATCGTATATCGTGAAGAAACTAGTATATAGTTGGTTAGTTAGCTGGTTATCTGGTTAGTTGGTTAAGAAAATAGAGGATAGTGAAGGGGGCAGAACATAGTAATAAGTAGGGATTCGATTTATCGAACCTGCCAAATGAAATTAACCAAATAACTCGGGGCGGATGAATCCACTCCCTACAAAATAAATCATAAATTTTAGAGTGTAAATATCTCTCCTGTTATACTCTACGCTAAACGCTAATATCAAAGGAGTTTTTTGTATAAGTGATAATGAAATTAAATGACGAAAGAGAAGAAGAGAAGGGATTCGAAGAGGAGGAGGAATTCGAGGAAGAGGAAGAGGAAGAAGGCGAAAAGCCTTTATCAGCAAGAGTGACCAAGATATTAATTTTTTATTTGGTTATAGGTTTTTTAGGTTGGAATTTTTTTAATTTTATTTTTAGTTCAAATTTTTGCAGTATCGAAGAGGTTATTATCAAGGGGAATGATTATCTAAGTGAAGATGAAATATTTTCTAAATCTCAGATACAATTAGGCGAAAATATCTTTAAATTAGATCTAAAAGAATCTATAGATTATTTAGAACAAGAACCCCGGATAAAAGAGGTAGAAATAAAACGGGTAATACCCAATAAAATCATTATTTCCTTAAAAGAAAGAAAAGCAGCGGTAATTGTCCGTATCGGAGAAGAATATTTTTCCTCCACTAAAGAGGGAATAGTTTTATCTAAAATTGATAGATCAGAGGAAAGATTTGGACTGCCTCTGGTACTAGGATTAGAAATTGATAAAATAAAAATAGGGGAAATTATAGATAAATCTGAGTTTAGGACGGCATTAGAAAGTATTAATTCGCTAGAAGTAATACTGCCCAAGAAATTTTGCCAGGTACAAATATTATCCCCGGATGATTTTATGATTTGCAATAAGGATGATACCTTAAAAGTTAGAGTGAACAGACCAGAGGTGATTATTAATAAGGAAAATTTGTTAAGGGAAGCCTTGGATAAAATTGAAAGGGAAAAATTATTAGTAGAATATATAGATATTCGCTTTAAAGACAGCTTAGTAATAAAATTAAAAAAATGATGTTTGTAAAATAAAAGATATATTAGTCTGTTTACTTTAATTTTTAAGTAGTGTATGATATTTTAAAGCATACGGGAGGTTATGAATATGGGAATAGATGAAATTGTAGTTGGTTTGGATATAGGTTCCGGAAAAGTATGTACAGTTGTAGGTGAATTAAGTGAGGATGATCAGATAGAAATCATTGGTATAGGGACAGTCCCCTCCTTGGGAATAAAAAAAGGAGTAATTGTAGATTTGGAACAGGCTATCCAGTCAGTAAAAGAATCTATTGAAAGTGCTAAACGAATGGCGGGGATTCGGATTAATTCTGCTTTTGTTTCTATAACAGGAAGCCATATAACCTCTGCAAATAGTAAAGGGGTTATTGCTATTTCCGATAAATCCCCGGAAATTACCGAAAACGATATTGGAAAGGTTATAGAAGCAGCTAAAGCAGGAATAGTTTCTTCTGAGAAAGAATTAATTCATACATTAAGTCGCGAATTTATAGTTGATGGCCAAAGTGGAATATCAGATCCCCTGGGAATGTCGGGAGCAAGATTAGAGTGTAAAGTCCATATTATAACCGGTTCAATTACAGCTGTCCAAAATTTAGTTAAATGTGTAGAAGCGTCGGGGTTGGATATTGAGGAAATAATTTTTGGAACCTTGGCTTCCAGTAATTCAATTTTAAGTAATGCGGAGAAAGAATTGGGAATTTTATTAGTTGATATTGGTGCAGGGACTACTGAAATAGCAATTTTTGTTGAAGGTGGATTGGCTTATTCTGCAGTTTTACCAGTAGGAGGTGTTCAGATAACTAATGACTTAGCCGTTGGTTTGAGAACTTCTATAGAAGAAGCTGAAAAGATAAAAATTAGTTATGGAACTGCAGTTGAAAATAGTGCTTCACCTGAAAAATTAGTAGAGATTTCCAGTGTTAACGGAAAAGAGAAGCACAATGTATCCCAAAAGTTCCTGGTAGAAATAATTGAGCCCCGGGTAAGCGAGATATTTAATTTCGTAGGGATGGAAGTTAAAAAATCTGGATGCTACAACATGATTCCTGGAGGAATAGTTATAACCGGTGGAAGTTCTTTGCTGCCCGGTATCTCAGAGGTTGCAGAACAGGTCTTAAATCTGCCCTCTCGATTAGGGAGGCCCCATTACGAAGGGGAGCTAGCAGACATGATAAATGACCCGTCCTATTCTGAAGCGATTGGATTATTGAGTTTTGCTACTGAAAAATATTCTATCGGGAGATCATTTCAATCGACTAAAAGAAAAACAGGAGTAAAAAATATTTTTACTAAAATCATCAGCTGGTTGAAAGATTTTTTTTAGTTTTTTTTATTGTCTTTGAACAGGCTGATATTCTATCATTTGCGAGGAGGTTATAAATTGTTTAACCTTAACAATAAAATAGGAGAGTTTATCGAAATAAAAGTGATTGGTATAGGCGGTGGCGGCGGGAATGCTGTTAATAGAATGATTGATGCGAAATTACAAGGGGTTAATTATATTTCCGCTAATACTGATGCTCAAGTGTTAGCCTTTTCTAATGCAGAACAAAAAATACAAATTGGTAGCAAGACAACCAAGGGTTTAGGTAGTGGATCGGATCCTGAAATTGGTCGTAAAGCTGCGGAAGAAGACAAAGACAGGATTTCTAAATCTTTAAAAGGAGCAGATATGGTATTCATCACCGCTGGAATGGGAGGCGGAACAGGAACCGGTGGTGCTCCTATAGTTGCTCGGATGTCTAAAGACTTAGGTGCCTTAACAGTGGGAGTAGTAACCAAGCCTTTTTCTTTTGAGGGACATAGAAGGATGAGACAGGCCGAAGAAGGAATAAAATTATTAAAAGAATGTGTAGATACTTTAATTGTAATACCTAACGATAGATTGCTTCAGATTATTGAGGAAAATACTTCTATATTGGATGCTTTCAAAATTGCTGATGAGGTTCTGCTACATGGTATTCAGGGAATTACAGAAATTGTAGTTGAGCCAGGTTTAATAAATGTAGATTTTGCGGATGTAAAAATGATTATAGAAAATGCCGGTACAGCTATAATGGGACTAGGAAGAGCCAGCGGTGAAAACCGAGCTGTAGAAGCAGCTCAAAGAGCTGTAAACAGTCCAATTTTAGATACAAAAATCGATGGAGCTAAAGGATTGTTGTTTAATATCAGCGGGAGTTCAAGTTTAACTCTGCATGAAGTTAATAAAGCTGCTGAAATAATTTCCAAGGCAGCTAACCCGGAAGCAAATATTATCTTTGGAGCGGTAATTAATAAAGGGTTAAATGATGAAGTAAAAGTAACGGTGATAGCTACCGGATTTGAAACCTTGGAGAAAATTACAGAAGAACCTAAACTTGAGGAGATTGATTTAGATAAAGATAAGATAAGTTATAATGATTTAGATATACCTACTTTTTTAAGGGAGAAAAAGTAAAGATAGCGTACAGCGTACAGCGTTTAGCGTATAGAATAACTAGTATCGAGTATCGAGTATCGAGTATACAGTATATAGTGAGGGAGAAGAAGGAA
>DAOUTX010000051.1 GCA_030668465.1 Atribacterota bacterium
AAAGGCCTTTAATTGTTTAATAAATATTTTGGTGGCGGTGCTGAGATTCGAACTCAGGACACTGCGGGTATGAACCACATGCTCTAGCCATCTGAGCTACACCGCCTAATATTAGTCGTTAGTGAATAGTGAATAGTCGTTAGTCGGAAGTTTCAAATGCAAAATGCAAGATAACTTAGTTAACTGGTTAGCTAGTTTAGTACTAATAATTTATTAACTAATTAACCAGCTAACTAAGTAACTAACTAACGAATCAAGAGACATTATATTACTAAAAAACCCCTATCATTTTGAAAAAGAGGTTTTAAAAATTGGTTGCGGGGGGCGGATTCGAACCACCGGCCTTCAGGTTATGAGCCTGACGAGCTACCTGACTGCTCCACCCCGCGACGTATTTTGATATTTGCAAAATATTTATTTTGTACATAATAATTTTAGCATTTTTTTCAACCAAAGCCAAATTTGCCAATCTATCATGACCTTTATAGGTGCCGGAGGCCGGAATCGAACCGGCACGAACCTTACAGCTCGCAGGATTTTAAGTCCTGTGCGTCTACCTATTCCGCCACTCCGGCAGACTGCAATCCATTATATGATAAATCTTTTAAATCGTCAATAGCAATTATATAGCTATGGCGGAAAATTGTAAATATTCAGATAGGTGAAAGTTAAAATTATTTCGTTGGTCATATTTTATTAAACTAAAAACTCAAAACAAAAAACGAAAACCCATAATTCAAAATTCAAAACCTCTTTCTTCGTTTTTAGTTTTCTAGTTTTGGTTTTGCGGTTTGCACTTTACGTTTTAGGTTTTTATCTATCCGCTAAACGCTCTACGCTCTACCTATTATACGAATTTCATTTTTCAATACCTTTAATCAATATTTCATCAGGTTTAGTAAGACCTAATTCCTCTCGGGCAATTTTTTCTACAGATTTATCAGATTTTAATGATTCCACCTCTTCTGATAAATTATTATTTTTCACTTTTAATACTTCTAACTCTGATTCTAATCTTTTAATATCTTCTTTTAATTGCAATGTCCGGGCATATTTATCCGAAAATAAAAAAACTATATACAGTATTAAAAGTAAAATTATAGCTAAAACTATTTTCGAATGAAATATTGACCTAATTGATATCATTTTATTTTATATTAAATACCGCCTTCCCGCGATAAATTGATGACTCTCCTAATTGTTCTTCAATACGCAGTAATTGGTTGTATTTGGCAATTCGGTCCGTTCTGCAAAGAGAACCAGTTTTAATCTGCCCAATATTAGTTGCAACAGCTAAATCAGCAATGGTAGTGTCTTCCGTTTCACCGGAACGATGAGAAATTACCGCAGTAAAACCCGCCCTCTTTGCTGTTTCAATAGTATCTAAAGTTTCAGTTAGGGTTCCAATCTGGTTTAATTTTATTAAAATTGAGTTAGAGGCCTTTAATTCAATCCCTTTGCTAAGTCTCTTCTTATCAGTAACATAAAGGTCGTCTCCTACGATTTGTATTTTATGACCTAATTTTTGAGTTAGTTTTTGCCATCCTTCCCAGTCGTCTTCTGCAAGGCCATCTTCTATGGAAATTATAGGATATCTATCTACCAAGGAAGCATAATAATCTATCATCTCACCGGGAGTTCTAGTCACTCCCTCTCGAGATAATACATATTTTCCATCCTGGTATAATTCTGAAGCAGCAGGGTCTAAAGCTATGAAAATATCTTTACCTGGTTCATATCCTGCTTTTTTAATTGCTTCTACTATTAATTGAATCGCTTCTTCGCTGGATTTTAAATTGGGAGCAAATCCACCCTCATCTCCCACTGCTATATTGTATCCTTTTTCTTTTAATACTTTTTTTAGAGTATGAAAAGTTTCCACACCCATTCGAAGACTTTCTCTAAAATTAGCTCCACCTGCAGGAACAATCATAAACTCCTGCAAATCCACTCCGCTATCGGCATGCTTGCCTCCATTTAATATATTCATCATAGGCACAGGAAGTTCTTTAGCATTGACTCCTCCAATATAGCAACATAGGGGCAATCCAAAAAAATCAGCTGCTGCTTTTGCTGCAGCCAAAGATACTCCCAAAATAGCGTTAGCCCCTAAACGGCTTTTGTTTGGAGTGCTATCAAGTTCAATTAATAGTTTATCAATCAATAATTGATCTGTGGCATCATATCCTAAAATTTTAGGAGCAATAATCTCATTTACATTCTCGACCGCTTTAAGAACACCTTTACCCAAATATCTATTTGGGTCACCATCTCTTAATTCAATAGCCTCATGTATTCCGGTACTGGCTCCGGATGGAACCTGGGCTATACCAAGAGCTCCGCTTTCCAGTTCTACTTCCACCTCGACAGTAGGATTACCTCGAGAATCCAATATCTCTCTCGCGTATACATCAAATATTTCACTCATCTTGTCTTTCTCCCTTTTTTACTTATTCATTTTCTAAAAATTCTTTTTTGCTATCTCAGTACATTATTTAAATAATGTTTAACTAAATAATTTTTTTATCCACTGAGCCATCTAAATAAAAAGGTACCCAGGCTAAAATATATTAATAAACTACCAACGTCTACTATGGTAGTGATAAAAGGACCGGCAGCGATTGCCGGATCAATCTTAATCTTAGTAAAAATCAAAGGTAATAAGGTACCAATGGTGGCTGCAGCTATTATAGTTAAACATAATGACAGTCCAATTACCAGTCCTAATATATAATCGTCCTGCCAAATAAGTGCCACTAAAGCTATAATTATTCCGACAATTATTCCTATCAAAGAACCGACCTTGGTTTCAGTCCAGATATTATACCATAATTCATCTATCCTAAGCTGGCCAGTAGCTAAACCACGAACTGCAATGGTTGAAGATTGAGCTCCTACATTACCACCCATAGCCATAATTATAGGAATAAAAAAAGCCATAGATATTACAATTTGTAAGGTATCAGAATGAAGCTTAATAACTGAACCAGAAAGAATTCCTCCTGCCATACATACGAACAACCAGGGAAGTCGTGCCTTCGCTCTGGTTAGGGGGCTTGCTTTTATAAGTTTATCTTCATATACCTCTGATGAACCGACCATCTTATAAATATCCTCGGTAACTTCTTCCTGTAATACATCAATAATATCATCTACAGTGATAATTCCTAATAAAGTACCTTTTCTATCAATAACTGGTATTGCCAAAAAATCGTAATCAGCAATTATTCTAGCTGCTGTTTCCTGGTCCTCTGTGTCCAAAACGCTGACCACATCTTCTTCCATAAATTCTGATATTTTAGCTTTAGGATTAGCCATGATTAAATCTCGCAAAGAAATAACTCCAATTAATTTCTCTCTTTTATCTACAATATAAACATAGTAAATCGTCTCTGCTTCCGGGCTAAGCTCTCTTATCTTGTTTATTGCTTCCTCAGCAGTAAGATCTTCAGGAAGAGCAACAAACTCGTTGTTCATTATACTTCCGGCAGTATTTTCTTCATACTTTAATAGTTCCTCGATCTCTTCTGCTTCTTCTTTGGGCATCAAATCTAATAACTCACGGGATTCCTCAGGAGTTATCTCCCCTAAAAAATCAGCTGCTTCATCAGTATCCATTTCCTCTAAGATATCAGAAGCCTTATCTTTACCCAGAGCATCCATAATATTTGCTTGTAATTCTGAACTTAATTCTGAAAGCAATTCCGCAATTTTCTCATCATCTTTAAGTAATTTAAATATTTCAATAGTCTGTTCTAATGGTAAATAATCGGTTAATCCAGCAAACTCTGTTGGATAGAGGTCATCAATAATTTCTTTTAATTCTTGAACCTTTTTCTCTTCCAGTAGCCTTATTATTTTTTCTGACAATTCTTTCATTTTTTCTTCCATCTTAAAAATCCTCTTTTTAGTCATTAGTGAATAGTATCAGAGCGTAAAGTGTAAAGCTAAAAACGCAAAACCAAAACTTAAAACTTAAAACCTGAGAAAAAGTTTTGAATTTTGAATTATGGTTTTTCGCTTTTCGCTTTAGGTTCTTAGCTTAATGCTGGAGCAATACGATATACTATATACATACAATTATATTCTGGATTCTGGTTTCTGAATACCTTATAATTTTAATCTTCTTCTTCTTTTTTAATTTCCTTTAAAATCTCATACAAAGAAACAGCTTGTTTCGCCTGAATATTCTTTAAAGGAACTTCTAACACTTTTACCTGAATAATTTTAGCCGCAAGGTTAATTTCAATTTCGTCAGCAATTTTAACTTCATCCCCTGCTTTGGCAATTCGATTATTAATTCTAATACATTTAGCTAGACAGGCTTTTTTTGCTTCTGTTCTTCTCTTTATTAATCTGCTTACTTTTAAAAATTTATCTAATCGCATCTTAATTAATTTCCACACTTTATAATTATTCCAGAAACTATTGGTTTATCACTTAACCAACTTACTGGTCAATTTAGTTAGCTAGTTAGTTGGTTAATTGGTTAGTTAGTTGAAGAATCAATTTCAAACCAATTAACTAACTATTCCTCTTTACGCGATACTCAATACTCGATACTATATACTATTTTATTCTTTTGATTTTAATTGCGGGAAGAGAATAACTTCTTTAATTGAATCAGAGTTGGTAAGTAACATCATTAATCTATCAATGCCTAGACCTAAGCCACCAGCAGGAGGCATACCATATTCTAAAGCTTCGACATAATCTTTATCCATAAAGTGGCTTTCCATGTCTCCTGCTTCTTTCTTGGCAACCTGTTCTTCGAACCGACGTTCCTGTTCTGCCGGGTCGTTCAATTCGGTAAAGGCATTGACTAGTTCCATCGAACTGATAAACAGCTCAAAACGCTCTACCAATTCCGGGTTGTCTTTGTTCTGTTTTGATAAAGGTGAAAGTTTGAGGGGATAATCAACAACAAAAGTTGGTTGAATTAAGATTGGCTCTACATATTTTTCGAAAAGCTCATTAATAATTTCACCTCTATTTATGTTGCTTTTTGTATTTAAGTTATATTTTTTTACAACTTTACTAAAGTCTTTTGGAGATATTTTATCTACCCGAATTCCAACTGCATCTTCTATTGCTTTATACATGCTTATTCTTTTCCAGGGAAGAGTAAAATCAATTTTATTTCCCCGGTATTCAATTTCCAAAGAGCCTAAAACATTCTTCAGTATATACACTATCAATTCCTCGGAAATTTGCATCATGCTATGGTAATCACCATATGCTTCATATAACTCCAGCATAGTAAATTCTGGATTATGCTTGGTAGAAATACCTTCGTTTCTAAAATTACGGCTTAACTCATATACCTTTTCAAGTCCTCCTACTAATAAGCGTTTCAGATATAGTTCCGGGGCGATCCTTAAGTAAAAATCCCTGTGAAGCGCATTATGGTGAGTGATGAATGGACGAGCTGTTGCTCCACCGGGAATGGGCTGCATTATAGGAGTTTCAACTTCTAAAAAGCCTTTACTATCTAAAAAATTTCTTATAGATTGTACTACCTTGCTCCTTTTAATAAAAATTTCTCTGACCGAGGGATTTACCATTAGGTCTAAATATCTTTTTCTATATCTTATCTCCACATCTTTAAGTCCGTGCCATTTTTCTGGTAAACTACGCACAGACTTGCATAGAAGAATGAATTCTTCTACAAATATAGTAACTTCACCAGTTCTAGTTTTAAAAATCAGACCTGAAACTCCCAAAATATCCCCGATGCCAATTTTACTAAAAAGTTTAAAAGCGTTCTCTCCGATTTTATTTGATTTTATATAAATCTGGATTCTACCGCTTACATCTTCAATATTAGCAAATATGGCTTTTCCGTGAGTTCTTAAAGCCATTATTCTACCAGCTATGCTGACTTTTCCCTGACAGCATTCACCTGCCTGCAAATTTTTATTATTTTCTATTAAGTCTTTTATTTTATGGGTTCTGAAAAAGCTATGCCCAAAAGGATCAATGCCTTCTCTTTTTAATTCTTCTATTTCTTCCCATTTATTAGATATAATTTCTGTTGTGCTCTTTTTCATTTCCACCATATCCACCTCTTTTTACTCTCACTGTTAAACATTACGTTTTAAAAATCCAGCAATACAATACCAAAATTATTATAATATTGCTGTCCGATAAACCTTTCGGAGTAATTTAAATTTCCGCTATATTTATGATTAGCTTACTTTGCTAAAAGGTGTAGAAATAAATAATGAACAAAGTATCTTTATATTTTAATATTTTTAATAACTTTGTTCATTATTACAATTAATAATTATTTAGGTTGCTAAATTGATAACAAACTATTCGATATCTAAAATTTTATACTCAAGATGTCCAGCAGGGACTCTAACTTTCACTATATCGCCTTTCTTTTTCCCCAAAAGAGCCTTTCCAATAGGAGAAGAGACGGATATTTTTCCACAATCCGGTTCAGATTCCACATAATCCAAAATAGTATATTTACACTCTTTTTTATTTTTCATATCTTTAATTAACACTTCTGATCCTAGTAATACGCAATCCGGATTTTCTTCTTTATCTATTAATTCATAATTTTCAATAATTTTTTCTAAGGCTAAAACCCTTCCCTCTATAAAGGCCTGCTCGTTTTTAGCTGCATTATACTCGGCATTCTCAGAAATTTCCCCAAAGGCTACCGCATTTCTAATTTTTTCAGCAATCTCTTTTCTTTTTACCCTTTTTAGGTAATGAAGTTCTTCTTGAACCTTCTTCAAACCCTCTTCAGTTAGCATTACCTTCTTATCAAGTGGCATAAACATCTCTCCTCACTAAAAATTGTTATATTTAAACAGTAAATATTTCCTCTTAAAAAATTAAATATAAGCGCTATTAACTTTTCTAATAGATAATGGTGCTTATATTATATAATAATCTTTATTAGAGATTATAAGATATCTATATTTTATTGTCAAATAAATTCACTATATTATATTCGTATCGCGTATTGCGTATCGAGTATCGCGTAAAGAAAAAGAACAAAAAAAGATTGGAAAAATAAAAGCGATAACTATTCTTTTCTTTCTTAAAGTACCTCACTTAAGTTTACACTAACCGCTATATTGCTATATTATTATATTATTTACTAGATTAATCCTAATTTTTTTCCAGCCCTTTCAAAGATACCCAGAGTTCTGTCGATATCTTAGGAAGTATGATTTGCCAGAACATGGGCTCTTAATCTATTAGTTCCTTTAGGAATTGCCGGGAAAAGGATGGGACAGATAAATATTCCTTCATCATTAACCATTTTACATAATTTTAGAGTATCTTCCTCTTCACCGACCAATATAGGAACAATACTGGT
>DAOUTX010000177.1 GCA_030668465.1 Atribacterota bacterium
AGGGAGCATACATTTGAGCAACTATGTGTTCCCAAAATGCTCTGGTTGCACCAGCACCCCATCCTTCGGTATAGATATTCCATTGGTAATCTGCCGGGTCAGAGTAATATGCAGTTTCAATACATTTAACTCTATCCCAGATGAGGCGTTCGACTTTGATTCCTGCTTTTTCAATCTGGGAAGCCACATACTGTCCCTCTTTTAACCTTCCTTGAGGGTCATCAACCCTTATCAGGAAATTGATAGTTACCGGCTCACTGTCAAAGTTCCACCATTCTCCCTGTTTTACCAATCTTCCCTTCAGCTCCGGCAGGGCTGCTGCCACCTGTAAGGCTTCGGTTATATCTTCTATGGCTTTCTTTTCATTCCCCTCCGGGGTGAATCCCAGTCGATTGGCTACCAGACTGTATTTATAAGTGCCCGGTTGACCCGGGGTAGCGAAAGTAAACATAGGACCACCAGCACCACCTAAAATCTCGTCAACGAGATATTTCCGGTCAATGAGGTCATTCATGGCAAATCTTACTTCCCTGATAGCGAAGGGATTGAAAAATTCCTTATCTTCTACTTTAACAATATAGGGGGCCGCATTGGGTACGGGATTAAAATTAAGTGACCAGGAACCTGAAGGTACTGCATATATATCCAGCTTATCTTTAGTGGCCTGATCTAAACCCATGATTGTCGGACCGTTAACTCCCCAGAAGAAGATATCAGTTAGACCTTCTGCCGCATCCTTTAAACCAATTTCTTCTTTCATTCTGGCATTGATGTAAACCTTATCTACAATAGGACCCTTTACTTCTGCTAAGGCCGAAGTGGCCAAACTGACTAAAATTATTAAACTCAACAAACACAAAATAACTGTTTTTCTTGACATTTTAAATTATTTTCCTCCCTTATTTTAAATAATTAAAAAACCATACAGAAAATCAATTTTCCTTTTTTATCGCCTCCTTAAATAGTAATAAGATTATTATTCCGGAATAGTGTTTTTTTTGAAATGTTCTCGGTAAAATATATGAAATTACTTTTTATTTTTGTTTTTCATAAAAACTAATTTTTAATGGGTAATATTTATAATACTACTTCCGTCGTATTAAAAATCCTTCTTTTTTAGAAAAATATTTTAAAAAATGACAGGGGACGGTCCTCTGGCAGGTTTTAAGAATCGTCCAGAACCGCGATAGCAGCCCCGCCAATGCCAATATGTACACTTAACGCGGGGGATGCTTCCGAAATCATTACTTTTGAGGAATTAAAGACGGTGAGAATCTTGTCACAATACCATTTGGCTAACTCTGGGGCAGCTACATGAGTAATAGCAAAACGAGGATTTTCAATATTTTTAGCATACTTAATCGCTAAATCTAAAGCTTTTTTAATAACTCTTTTTTGTCCTATTACTTTAGCCGCTTCGATAATATTACCATCGGAATTTATAGTCAAAATGGGCTTCAAGTTAAGGAGTGTACCTAAAAATCCTTTAGTTTTATTCAAGCGCCCACTACGTATCAGATATTTCAAGGTAGGAACAGCAATAAAAATCCTGGTATTCTTTATAGCAAGTTTTACCCGCTCAACAATTTCATCTAAATCAAATCCTTTTCTTATTAATTGAGCCGTTTTCTTTACCAACAACCCTAAAGCAACTGAACTTGTTTTACTATCGACAATGTGAATTTTATTACTGTACTCCATATCCTTACAACCCATACGCGCACTCTGAATTGTTCCGCTTAATTTTTCCGAAATATGCAAAGAAATTATTGCTTTATATCTTTGCGCTGCTTCATCATAGACTTTTTTAAAAAAAGCTGGCGCGGGTTGAGAAGTGGATAGCTTTTCATTGGAGGTCTCTAAAATATGAATAAAATCTTTTGGCATAATCTCTACTTTATCTAAATAGCTCTTTTTCCCAACTTGAATTATTACAGGTACAATCTTAATATTATACTTCTCAATTAACTCTAGTGGCAAATCACAGGTTGAATCAGTAACCAACCCGATACTTTTTTGAGCATCAAGTTTAATCTTAGTATGCTGTTTGTGCATATCATCGACTTTTGTTTTTACTATAGTTCCGAATTCAGACAATTCAGCAAAAACATCTTCTGGTTTATCAGTGTGAATATGGATACGGGCTTTGCTTTTAGAACCGGCAACAATTAATGAATCCCCTAAAAAAGAAAGTTTTTGTTTGATTGTTTTCAGGTCTAAGCTAATTCCTTCAAGTAAGCATTCAGCACAGAACTGAAAAGTAATTCCGGAATCAATTTTATCTAAATTAAAACTCTTCATTTTACTGCTAGTAGAAGCAATTACTTTTAAAGATTTAATTTTACCATATTCAATAAAATTCACTATCCCCTCTAATATATTGACAAAACCCTGGGCTCCCGCATCGACTACTCCTGACTTTTTTAATATCAGGAGTTTTTCAGGTGTTTCGGCCAGAGAAACCTTAGCCTTAGATAGTGATTTATTAAAAAGTTCGACAAAATCAGGAGTGTGGGGAGCATGTTCGGTAAGATAGTTTGCCCAATCTTTCATTACTGTAATGATGGTGCCTTCTATAGGATTAGAAATAGCATTTCGGGCTTGTTCGGCCGCTTTAGTGGTTGCTTGGGCAAAAGTTTCCGTGCTAAGACGCACTTTATCCTTAGTTGCTTCTGCCAGACCTTGAAAAAATTGAGCTAGGATAGCTCCGGAGTTACCGCGTGCTCCGGTTAAAGCCGAATCAGCAATAATATTACTAATCCTGGCAAAAGAAGATTCTTTACATTTGTTGATCCCTTCTACAATGCTGTTCATAGTAGCTGCCATATTAGTACCTGTATCCCCATCGGCTACCGGAAAAACATTAATATCATTAAGATACTGCTCCATCTGGTTTACCCGTTGGGCAGA
>DAOUTX010000135.1 GCA_030668465.1 Atribacterota bacterium
GAGCGTGTACTTCACCAGTTCTTATTTTAAAATCTACTCCATCAAGTGCTTTAACGCCATAAAAATATTTTTTAATCCCTTTCATTTCAACAATGTGATTATTCATTAAATTAAAATTCCTATTTTGTTTTGAGGTATTTATAAGTAAAGCGGGATATGATTAACCCCGCTTTACCAAACAGATTTTTTTAATTCAAATAGAAAACCATTAATAAATCTCAGCAAATTTATCTATATTATCTTTTTCAAATATATATGGCTCGCCCATTACTGCTTCGTTACCTGAACCTATTTTAATTTCTCCCATTCTACCGACCTTCATCACTTCACCCTCTTTACCCTGAAATTCACCTTGTAATAGCTTAAAAGCGATATAAGTGGAGGAATATCCTAAATCAATGGGGTTCCAAAGAGACATTTGTCGGCAGGTACCATTTTTGATGTATTGCTTCATTTCAGAGGGTAAGCCAAGGCCGGTGAGTTCAATCTTCCCTGATTTTTCTGCATCTTCTAATGCCTTTCCAGTTGCCGCAATACCAACAGTTGTGGGTGAAATAATTCCTCTTAAATCGGGGTAAGACTTAAATAAACCCATTGCTTCCCGGTAACTCTTGTCAGAAAGGTCATCACCATATACTACAGCTACCAGTTTCATGTCTTTATAAGCAGGTTCTTTTAGCTCCTCTTTCATCCATTCAATCCATTCATTTTGATTAGTAGCCTGGGAAGAAGCACTCAAAATAGCAATTTCACCCTTGTGATCAATTAAATTAGCTACCATTTTTACCTGACTTCTACCAATAAACTCACTGCTGGAGGGAGCTAAATGCAGTATTCGTCCTTCTGGTGCAATTCCTGAATCGAAGGAAATTACTGTAATCCCGCTGTTCATTGCCCTTTTACAAATAGGAACCAGGGCATCTACATCATTTGCAGAAATAACTATAGCATCTACTTTCTGGGCAATAAGCGAGTCAATAATTTCTATCTGACCTTCAGCAGTGGGCGTGGTGGGTCCTTGAAAAATAAATTCAATTCCACCAAGTTCTTCAGCTGCTTCTAAACCTCCATCTCTACAAGCTTCAAAAAAGGCATTCCCCAAGTTTTTAACCAACATAGCAATTCGGACATTTTCTTGTGCCCCTGCAAAAGAAACCACAGATGAGATAAAAATTGCGATTAAAACTATCGTCAGTATAAATTTTTGCTTTTTCATTTTATTTACCTCCTTTTTTATATAAAATGAAAACTACTTGATAATATCTTATCTATTTTTTATCTTTTTGTCAAGATATATTATCAAGATATTTTCACATATTGACTTTATTTTCATCATATAATATAATATTAAATAAATAAAACCGATAAAATATTGTAAATAAAATTTATTAAAACTCACTAAACAGGCGGGATATTATATGAGCAAAGCAGAAAGACTTGAAAAAATTTTATACTTAATTCAAAATAGTAATTTTATCTCTCCGGTAGAACTTGCTGAAAAAATGAATGTTCCCCTGGTTACCATCAGGAGGGATCTTAAAAAATTAGCAGACCAGAGATCTATAATAAAAGAGTACAACACCATTAAAATAGCCCGGGATTACGATAAAAGATTTCATGAAAGACTTAATACTAATCTCGAACAAAAAAGAGTTATAGCAGAATTAGCCAAAAGATTTGTGCAATCAGGGGATACGATTTTTTTAGATACCAGCACAACTTGCTACGAGTTTGCTCGTACATTAGCACTCTCCTCTCATAACCTGCATATTATAACCAATAATATATATATGGCAGTTGAGTTAATGAGTATTTATAAAATAGATTTGGTTCTTGTTGGAGGTAACATAAGACATGGTTACTTCTCAACGATTGGTCCGCTCGCAGAAAAAATGTTATCAAATATAAAAGTTACTAAATTCTTCTTCTCCTGCACGATGTTAGATACAAGAGGTATCTATGAATCCAATGTCCTGGAAGGAAATATTAAGGTAAAGATGTTCGAAAATTCCAGGCTTCATTATCTTCTGGTAGATTCCAGTAAATTTGATAAGGCGTCTATCTTCAGGACAACTGGTATTGAAAACGTAGATGCAATAATAACAGACGAACCATTACCAAAAGAATACCTTGATAAATTTAAAGATAGAAATGCTGAAGTTATTACTCCGAAAAACAATGAATAAAGTTATCAGATCTAATCTAATTTATTTTTGTTTTACATTTTATAAAAAACGATTGGCTTCGAAAAAATCAGAAGGGGTGTTTTATCCTATTCTTTTGGCGTTAACATGACCTCTAATGGTAGTTTGGTACTTGCATCAATCACCATTTTTGCTTTAAATCCGAGAGCTACGAAGTTTTTAGTAATTAATCTTACATCAGTCTTATCTTTGGAAGATTTTTGTTTTTTATTATACTTACACCTGATGCCACTGCAATTACAACTTTTCTTTTTACCATTATTAGAATATATCATTATATGGACTATGTTACTACTTATATTTATTTTATTTATTACGGCGGCAACTACTATTTGAGCTATTAAGCGGTGTAGGATTTTATAGTAAATATCTTTTCCAATTCTTTTCCTGAAATAAGAAAAAGTAGAATGAGCGGGGGTTTTAAGAAAGTTATCAAAACTGCAAAGGACACAAAAACGCGAGTCAAATTGTAAGCTCTCAGCCAATCTTCGGTTTGATTTTGCTTCACCCAACCAAATTAAAAGTTGAGCTTTAAATAGAGATACCGGGTTATAAACTAATTCTCTACCGGTGGCGTATTTATCTTTGATTATAGGATAAATAAAGCTCCAGTCTATGGATTCAAAAATAACCTTTAGAGGATCGTCTTTTTTAATTTTCTGGGAAGCTTCATAAGTAATGAAAGAAAGCTGCCGACTTTTTGTCTTTTTCATAAGAATAATTGCACCAAAGTTTATTTTGAACAAGTGTACGTCTACAAAAGTTGCCCAAAGGTGCCTGGCACTTTTGGGCAACTTTTGTAGAAAAAATAGTTGTGTTTAAGAACTGAATTGTGTATCTTGATTGGTTAGTTGGTTACTTAGTTACCTGGTAAATTGGTTAAGATTATAATTTTTAAATTACAAATAGATTTTAAAATAAAGTCTTTTTCGGCTTTGAAGAATCTTTCGGTATATTACCTTTCATTTTTTTTCTTAAAAAAGCAGGGATTTCTAAGTCTTTATCGTCTATAAATTGATCTTTAATTTTAAATTTTTCTTCTATCTTCAGATTATCTTTTTCTTTATAATTTTCTTTAAATAATTCTTTTTTATTTACTTCTTCTTCTTTTTCTTTTTCTTCTTCTTCTTCTTCAATATTTACTTCGCACTTTGTAGCAATGACAGATACTCTTATTTCGTCCTGCATTTCTTCATTAATAATTGCGCCGAAAACAATATTTGTATCTTGCCCAACTGCTTTAGATATGATATCAACTATTTCGTTTACTTCAAACAAGCTCATGTCTAAACCGCCGGTAACATTAATCAATAATGATTTTGCTCCTCTTATGGATACCTCTAATAAGGGACTGGAAATAGCCATTTTTGCTGCAGCAGCTGCTTTCTTTTTCCCTTTACCTGTTCCAATGCCAACCAAAGATAGGCCAGCATCTTTTGCTACTGTTCTCACATCGGATAAATCTAAATTTATTAATCCAGGAATTGTAATTAAGTCAGCAATAGCCTGAACAGATTGACACAATACTTTATCAGTCATTTCAAAGGCATTTTTCAT
Organism: Atribacterota bacterium; assembly: GCA_030668465.1. Taxonomy (GTDB): domain Bacteria; phylum Atribacterota; class Phoenicimicrobiia; order Phoenicimicrobiales; family Phoenicimicrobiaceae; genus Sediminicultor. The sequence goes on from DAOUTX010000135.1 coordinate 3,762, forward strand.
AGAAGTATCTTTAGAAATAATTCTTAATAAACGGTCGTTAGAAATAGTAATTAAAGCATCTACTTCATTTTTTAATTCTTCTATTCCAGCTTCTGCTTGTATTTTTCTCTTTTTACCTTCGAAAGCGAAGGGTTTAGTTACTACGCCTATGGTTAGAATGCCATGTTGTTTTGCTATCTTTGCCGCA
>DAOUTX010000055.1 GCA_030668465.1 Atribacterota bacterium
AAAAGGAGGTAAAGGTGTCCTTTAGATATACTAAACCTTTTGCCAGATTAATTGATGAATTTTCAAAAATGCCGGGTATAGGCCCCAAGACAGCCCAGAGATTAGCTTTTTATATTTTAAAGAATTCCTCGGAAAGCGTTGCAAGTTTAGCCAAGGCAATATTAGAGGCCAAAGAAAAAGTTAAACATTGTTCAATTTGTGGTAATATAACCGATCAGGAGATATGTGAAATTTGCCAGAACATTAATAGAGATAAGTCTATTATATGTGTCGTAGAGAGGGTAAGGGATTTGATTGCCATAGAAAATACGGGGGAATATAAAGGTTTATATCATGTTTTGGAGGGAGTAATCTCCCCTTTGGACGGAGTAGAGCCAGAGAATTTAAAGATTAGTAGTTTATTAAAAAGGCTAAAGATTGAAAAGATAAAAGAAATAATATTGGCTACCAATCCTAATATTGAAGGAGAAGTTACCGCCTCTTATATTACTAAATTGATTGAACCTTTAAATATAACAATAACCCGTATTGCTTATGGTGTGCCTATAGGCGGAAGCTTGGAATTTGCTGATGAAGTGACTTTAACTCAAGCCTTAATGGGAAGGCAAGAAATTAAATAATTAAGTAAGTACAGAAATATATCAGAATGATTAAAAATCTTTTTCGGTTTTGTGAGTTATATTTATAGTTAGTTAGCAAGTTGGTGGGTTTATTTCACGGCTTAAATTGATATTTAACCAATTAGCCAGACTATTATAAAATTAAGAATCTAGTTCTTTGCGCGATACGATATAGACAAAATGTTAGTATAAATTTTAGTGGGGTACTCTAATAGAGAAAAGAATAGTTATCGCTTTTGTTTTTGCAATCTTTTTCCGTTCTTTTTCTTCACGCGATACTCGATACGCAATACGAATATAATGTTTAAATAATTAATTTTAATTTTTCTGATAAAATAAAAATATAAACCAATTTTATAAAATGATTTTAAAAAACGGAGACACAATATAATGAACAAAAAAAAAGTTACTATTGATGGTAATACTGCAGCTGCCCATACAGCATATCATTTAAGTGAAGTTGTAAGCATATATCCTATTACTCCTTCTTCAGCAATGGGTGAACTTGCTGATCTTTGGGCTACTGAAGGAAAGCCTAATCTCTGGGGGACGGTTCCTCAGGTGACTGAAATGCAGTGTGAAAAAGGTGCAGCGGGAGCTGTTCATGGTTCCTTGCAGAGAGGAGCTCTTACTACAACTTTTACCGCTTCTCAAGGACTTTTATTAATGATTCCCAATATGTATAAAATTGCCGGGGAATTGACTTCTACAGTATTTAATGTTGCTGCTCGTTCAGTAGCCTGTCAGGCTCTTTCCATATTTGCTGAGCATAGTGATGTAATGGCAACCAGGTCAACCGGTTTTGCTTTACTTGCTTCTAACTCAATTCAGGAAGCTATGGATTTTCCTTTAATTGCTCAAGCAGCGAGTTTAGAATCTCGAGTGCCTTTTCTTCATTTCTTCGATGGTTTTCGTACTTCGCATGAGATTTCTAAAGTTGAACTTTTAACCCCGGAAGATATGAAGCCTTTAATTGATGATGATTTGGTAAGGGCTCATAGAAAAAGAGCGCTTTCTCCCGATAATCCTTTTATCAGGGGTACAGCACAAAGTCCGGATGTATATTTCCAAGCAAGAGAGACAGTCAACCCTTATTATCTTGATTGTCCGGATATTGTGCAAAAAGTTATGGAAAAATTTGAGAAGGTTGTTGGGAGAAAATACCAACTGTTCCAATATTTTGGCGCCCCGGATGCTGAAAGGATTATCGTATTAATGGGTTCAGGAGCTGAAACAGCGCAAGAAACAGTAGAATATTTGATGAAAAAAGGAGAAAAAGTAGGTTTAATAAAAGTTCGTCTTTACCGACCATTTTCCATTAAACATTTTATTAATTCTCTCCCTAAAACTGTAAACACTATAGCTGCTTTGGACCGCACCAAAGAACCGGGGAGCATTGGAGAACCATTGTATACTGATATAGTGACTGCAATACAAGAAGGGATATCTGAAGGAATAACTTCCTTTAAAAAGACTCCCAAAATAATTGGAGGGAGATATGGACTTTCTTCCAAAGAATTTACTCCCGCTATGGTAAAAGGAGTATTTGAGGAGATGAAAAAAGAAGTTCCTAAAAATCATTTCACTATAGGGATAAATGATGATGTAACACATTCCAGCATTTCTTATGGTCCTGACTTTTCCATAGAGCCTGCTAGTCGAACTCGGGCGATCTTTTATGGTCTTGGTTCAGATGGTACTGTGGGAGCTAACAAAAATTCTATAAAGATTATTGGTGAAGAGACTGATAATTATGTTCAGGGTCATTTTGTTTATGATTCTCGAAAAACTGGTGCGCTTACTATTTCTCATCTAAGGTTTTGCCCAACTCCTATTCATTCTACTTATTTAGTCAATCGCGCAAATTTTGTAGCCTGTCATCAGTTTTCCTTTTTGGAGCGTTATGATATATTAAAAACTGCTAAGCTGGGGGTAGTATTTCTATTGAATAGCCCTTATTCTGCTGATGAAGTATGGGATCATCTGCCTTACTCAATTCAAGAAACCATTATCGAGAAAAAGTTACGTTTTTATGTAATTGACGCTTATAAAATTGCTAAAGAGGTAGGCTTGGGAGTAAGAATTAACACCATAATGCAAGTATGTTTCTTCTCTCTTAGTAAAGTTATTCCTATTGAAAAGGCAACTGCGGCTATAAAGCGATTTATCAAGAAAACTTATGATAAAAAAGGGGAAAAGATAGTAAATGCCAATCTTGATGCAGTAGATAATTCTCTTTCTAATCTTCATGAAGTAAAGATTCCAAGTAAACCTAATAGTAGTTTACCGAAACATCTTTCTGTTCCAGTAGAAGCGCCTGAATTTGTGCAAAAGGTAACCGCAAAGATAATTGCCGGAGAAGGGGATGATTTACCAGTTAGTGCCTTTTCTCCTGATGGAACTTTTCCCAGTGGTACTACCCAATGGGAAAAAAGAAATTTTGCTCAAGAAATTCCCGCCTGGGATCCTGATACTTGTATCCAGTGCGGAAAATGTGTGATGGTATGCCCTCATGCAGTTATTAGAGCTAAGGTTTATGACTCAAAATTGCTTTCTTTCGCACCAGATAATTTTAAATTTGCAGAGGTAAAAAATCCACAGTTTAAAGGTATGAAATATACTATCCAGATTTCCCCTGAAGATTGTACTAGTTGTAACCTTTGTGTGGTGAACTGCCCGGCAAAAAATAAAGCTAATCCTAAATTGAAAGCTTTAAATATGATTTCTCAACCTCCTGTTAGAGAACAGGAAGCTAAAAATTGGAAATTTTTCTTAGGAATTGTCGAAGTTGACCGAAAAGAGTTAAAACTTAGCGCAGTTAGAAATGTTCAGTTCTTACAACCTCTTTTCGAATTCTCCGGTGCTTGTGCTGGCTGTGGAGAAACTCCGTATGTAAAACTTTTAAGTCAGCTATTTGGGGATCGAGCTGTTATAGCTAATGCTACCGGATGTTCTTCTATCTATGGAGGTATTTTACCTACCACGCCTTGGACTTTTAATAAAGAAGGTAAGGGCCCAGCTTGGTCTAATTCTCTCTTTGAAGATAATGCTGAATTTGGATTTGGGATGAGACTGGCTATAGATAAGCAGTTCGAATATGCCTTAGAATTATTGGACAGGCTTTCTTCTGATATAGGAAAGGGTTTAGTTGGTGAAATTAAAAAAGCCGATCAGTCTACCGAAGAGGGACTATACAAACAGAGAGAAAGAGTAAAAATATTAGAAAAGAAATTGAAAAAAATAGACAAAGTAGAAGCAAAAGACTTGCTTAGTTTGAAAGATGTTCTTACTAAAAAGAGTGTATGGATTTTAGGGGGAGACGGATGGGCTTATGATATCGGTTATGGAGGTTTGGATCATGTTATTGCTCAGAGGCGTAATGTAAATATTTTAGTATTAGATTCAGAAACTTATTCTAATACTGGTGGACAGATGTCTAAAGCGACTCCTCTTGGGGCAATTGCAAAGTTTGCTGCCGGAGGTAAAAGAACTTTTAAGAAGGATCTGGCAATGATGGCAATTTCCTACGGAGATGTATATGTGGCCCGAGTGGCAATGGGAGCTAATGACGCACAAGTGATTAAAGCTTTCCGGGAAGCAGAGGCATTCAACGGTCCTTCCCTTATTATAGCTTATAGCTCTTGTATTAGCCATGGATATAATTTGATTCGTGGTTTAGAACAACAAAAGCTAGCAGTTCAATCGGGATATTGGTCCTTAATAAGATTTAATCCAGATCTTGCTAAAGAGGGGAAAAACCCTCTCCAATTGGATTCCAAAGCTCCGAGCATTCCTTTGAAAGAATATATATATAATGAAAATAGATACAAAATGCTTACCCGAATTATGCCAGAGGAAGCTAAAAAATTGTTAAAAAAAGCTCAAGAAGGGGTTTTAAAACGTTGGAAGATGTATGAACACTTAGCCTCACATTTTGAAAAAAATAAAAAATAAATTCTAATGTAGGCAATCTCTTAACCAGAGATAGTAAGCATTAATTATAAGAGGATACCGTAAGTCCATAAGATTTGCGATATCTTCTTATCCCCATGACTTCTTTTTTTCTCTTTCTTTACACGATCAACATGATATAATTAATAATAATATAAGAGGTTACGATAAACTTTAGTGGGGGTAGCTTGATAAAAGAATGGTTGGTATTTTCTTTCTTAACTAAGTAACCAGGTAGCTAACTAATAAACAAAGGATGTAATGTGTAACCTGTGATAAGTACCTGTTTTTATAATTTCAGAAATTTAATCTTATTACTCATTACATATTACTTGTTACTGTATTTATACAAGATACGAGATACGAATAAAAAACAGTAGTTGTTTTTATATTTTTTTCTATTATAATATAAATAGATTAATAGAACGCATAGGAGAGGAGAGTAAATAAATGGTGGAAAAAGGTACCTATAGGCTAAAAAAAGGTTTGGCTGAGATGTTAAAAGGCGGAGTAATAATGGATGTGGTGAATGCAGAACAGGCAAAAATTGCCGAAGAAGCAGGTGCAGTGGCAGTTATGGCTTTAGAGAGGGTTCCTGCTGATATTCGGTCTGCAGGCGGTGTAGCCAGGATGGCTGACCCTAAAATAATAAAAGAAATAATGAAGGCGGTAACTGTTCCGGTAATGGCTAAGGCCAGGATTGGGCATTTTGTGGAAGCCCAGGTTTTAGAAGCTTTAGGAGTAGATTATATTGACGAAAGCGAAGTGTTAACTCCTGCTGATGAAAATTATCATATAGATAAATTGAATTTTAAAGTTCCTTTTGTATGTGGAGCAAGAAATTTAGGTGAGGCTTTGCGAAGGATAGGAGAAGGTGCTGCCATGATTAGGACAAAAGGAGAACCAGGCACAGGAAATATTGTGGAAGCGGTGAGGCATATGCGCCAGGTTATGGATGAAATAAGAAGATTAAAAAATATACTTAAAGAGGAATTGATGACCAAAGCCAAAGAGTCGGGTGCTCCTTTTGAACTTCTACAAGAGGTAGCTCAAAAAGGAAGATTACCGGTAGTTAATTTTGCCGCCGGAGGCATAGCTACCCCTGCTGATGCTGCCTTAATGATGCAATTAGGGGCAGATGGAGTATTTGTAGGTTCAGGAATATTCAAATCAGACGATCCCAAAATAAGGGCGAGAGCTATTGTAGAGGCTACTACCCATTACGATAATCCTAAAATTATAGCTCAAGTTTCAGAAGGATTGGGTGAAGCGATGAAAGGGATAGAAATTTCTCAAATTGCTACAGCTGAACGGATGCAGGACAGAGGATGGTAAGCTAAGAATTAGATTAAAAAATGAACCAGAGAGGAGCTAAAGAGTAATCTTGAAAGTCGGAGTATTGTCCCTACAGGGAGCAGTAGAAGAACATTTAAGGATGATAGAAGGGTGTGACTTTGAGGGAATTAAGGTAAAAACAATTGAAGATTTGGAAAAAGTCGATAGATTAATAATACCCGGAGGCGAAAGCACTGCTATTGGTAAATTAGCTAAAATATACGGCTTAGACCGAGAGATTGTTAAAAAAGGTAGAGAGGGGATGCCTATATTTGGGACCTGTGCAGGGATGATTTTATTAGCAAATAAAGTTGTAGGTAATAAGCAGTTAAGATTTAATTTAATTGATATTGTGGTGGAAAGAAATGCTTTTGGAAGACAGGTAGATAGTTTTGAAGTTGAGTTAAAAATAAAAGATTTTAACGGAGAACCTTTTAAGGCAGTATTCATTAGAGCACCTTATATCAAAGAGGCAGGAAAGGAAGTAAAAGTTTTAGCTGAATTTAAGGGAAAGATTGTGATGGCTCGACAAAAAAATATATTAGTATCGTCTTTTCATCCAGAATTAACTGAAGATTTAAGAGTACATAAATACTTTCTAAGCGATCATTATTAATCTACAGCGTTTAGCATATATATTTAGTTAGCTGGTTAGTTGGTTACCTGGTTAATTAGTTAAAAGAATAGAAGATAAAAATCAGAAGTCAGAAGACAGAATTCAGAAATCAGAAGAGAGAAATAGAAGTAATTGCGAGCGATCATGGGGAGCTTTGCAATCTCGTATCCCTTTTCTTAGACGGGCAAGATAATGTCAAGCTACACTATCCGCTATAACCTATACATATACGCGATACTAATTTTTTTTGACTCCCTTTCTATTTTCTTAACTCTACGCTAACCTACGATATACGCAATACGAACCCCCCCTTGCACTTCTCCCCCAATTATACTATAATTGTAATTGCCGGAAGAGGCGATTCTATTCGAGTAAAAATATTTAAATCCTTCTAAAAAAATAAGCAAAATAATCCTTGACAATACCTATCATCTTTGTTAGTATG
>DAOUTX010000149.1 GCA_030668465.1 Atribacterota bacterium
AACGAAAATAGTAATAAAAGAAATAGAATATGATGTCGAATTATCATCCAGTTTCTTTAGCATCAGGACATTGAAGAAGCCGACACTTTAGAATAAGTAATGAGTGATGAGTAATAAGTAATGAGCAAATAAGAAAAATTCGGGATATGTAATAAAATCGTAACACGTATCGCGTGAATAGTATCTCGCATACAATTAGTTAGTTGGTTAGTTAGTTACCTGGTTAGCTGGTTAAGAAAAAAGAATAAAGAAGCCAGAAGATGAGAGATATTATCTAGGATCAGATGTAGGGGTTCGATTCATCGAACCCGCTAGAGAAATCATCAAGATAAATCGGGGCGGATGAATCCGCCCCCTGTGACATAAAATTGTAAATTTTGGAAAACAGGCGCTTTGTCTGTCATACTATATACTATATACTATATACTGAAAATAATGGAGGATAAAACATGATCACAAAAAGAAATATTTTTTTGATAATATTGATCATTTTAGTATATTCGGCATCTGTTTATGCTTTGGATTTTTCGGGAAATTTAATTTACTCCGGACAGTATGATTTAAGCGAACAAAATCTAAGCAATACTCTAAATTTAGACCTTAATTATATTCATAGTTTTACTGATGAAGTTTTTGTAGAGGGAGATTTAGTCATTAAATATTCTGATAATTCTTCTACAAATCCTTTTATGATTATACCTAAAGAAATTTATATTGGCACTTATGACCTTGTACCCCAACTCGATATAAAAACAGGCCTGTTAATTGTAAGCTGGGGGTCAGCAGATATGTTTAGTCCTTTGGATAATTTTAATCCTCTGCCACCTGGAATGTCTTTTACGTCTATGGCCCAAAAAAACGGAGTATTAGCCGCTGATGCAACTTATTATTTTAATGATATTACTTATTTTCAGGCAATAGTCCTGCCTTCTTTCGTTCCTTCTTATATGCCAGAAAAATACGAAGAGCAAATCTACCTTTCTATGTTTGCCCCCCAATTCCAAGCTCAAGGAATAGAAATAACCTCTGTTAATATAACTCATACCTTTCCGGAAAATCCGGTATGGGGATTAAAATTGGGAAGAAGTTTTACTTCTTTTGATGCAGCAATTAGTTATTATAGCGGATATTATCTTAATACTTATCCGGAAACTGTAGAACTCATTTCCGGAACTTCCGGAATGTCTTTGAACTTAGGATTGGGTTATCCTAAAAAGAGTGTTTTTGGATTTGAATTTCAGGGAGATTTTCCCGGTATTGATGGAGCCACTCTAAGAGGCGATTTGGCTTATATAATCCCCCAACCCTGGGAAGTGCAGGGTGAATATGTATTAAAAGACCCTTACTTAAAAGCAGCTATTGGCGCAGATTACACTACTTCCTTTGACCTTTATTTAAATGTAGGCTTCATCTGGGGCTTTGCCTTTGAAGAAGGTGACCAATGTTCTCCTTATATTTCATTAAATGCCAGAAAAGAATTAGAAGATAGCAAACTTACTCCTGAATATTTAGGCATAATCAGTCTTCATGATGGAAGTATGGTAAATTCTATTGGTGCTAGTTATGATTTCACTGATGATTTTTCGATTACCTTTTCTTATGTTTCAATTTTGGGCGACCAAACTTCAAAGCTGGGACAGATGGGAAGTGCAGAAGGTCTATACCTGATAGGAGAGTGGTCTTTCTAATGAAAATGGAAAGTATTAATAAAAAAGAAAAAATTTTAGAGGCAGCCCGGGAGGTCTTTTTTAAAAAGAGTTTTTATGAGGCAACTATGGACGATATTGCTCAGCTTTCAGGAATAAAAAAACCTACTATCTATTATTATTTCCCTTCCAAAATAGATTTAGCTTCACAACTTCTGGAAGTAAATATAAAAAAGATTTTTGGAAAGATAAGCGAAATAATTTCTGCAACAAATAATGTTAAAGATCGAATCAAAATGATAGTAGATTTTTATATAAGTCTTTTAGAAGAAAATTCTAAAATCTTCATTATTATGCAAAGAATTGGTTATGATTTTATGCAAAAGGAAGACAGCAAAAAAAAGATAAATGAACTCTTTGAAAAATTAAGAAAAAAGCAGAAAAAAGCAGGAGACCTGTTCGGGGAAGTTATTTTATCTTCCGGTAAAAGAGTAAGCGGAGACCTATTTTTATATTCTATGGTTGCTGCCCTGGGAAGAATTATCTTTGAAAAGGTATCCCAGGGAAGAAAGCCAAGAAAAGATGATCTCCTGGCCATTGGAGATATTTTTATCGCCTCAGTAAAATAAAAGTAATACAAAGGACGTCCACTGTTCCTGTTTTAAAAGCTTGTTTTGCTGGAAAAAGTAAAGTTATTTGTGCGAAGATAGGGGGCAACTGTTGCGCCGATAAATCCTGCTTTTGTCTGTCTTTCTTTGGATATCATGTCAACTGCCTTTAACATGTCTACTACACTGGTATTGAATCTCATATTCTTGATTGCCCTTCCCAACTTCCCATCTTCTATTAAGAAAGTTCCGTTTCTGGTCATCCCGGTTAATTGAACACTCATAGGATTGAGTATATTGACATAGTGAAAACGGGAAATATATATACCTTTTTTAGTAGAAGATATTATCTCCTCAACAGAATTATCCCCTTCTTTCATCACCAGATTAAAGGGGAGAGCTCCAAAAGAAGCGTATTCTGGCGACAAGGTGTTTCCGGTACATTTTCTATTATACTTTAAAGCGGTAAGGTGGTCATAAACTCCGTCTTCTATTATCCCGTCTTTAATGAGGTCTATCTTTTCCCGGGGATATCCCACCAAATCAAAAGGTATAGGCATGGTGAGCTCATCAAAAGGATCATCAGACACAGTTATAGTCTCAGGGAAAATCTTTTTGTCTTGATTATTGCAGATAAAGCTCTTGCCCTCCATAATCATTTTACCATTAAAGGCAGTATAACCGGTATAGTTCAAGATTTCCGCAACCGCCTCCGGAGAAAGAATAACTGTATAGACTCCCGGATCAATCTCTATCTGTTCTACATTTTTTAAAGCAGTCTCTAATAATTCATCAGTTATTTTATTTACTTTAAAATTATTAATATCACTGTCCATAAATGAGGTATGAGCAGTAGAATTATCTCGGGTGATGACACAATTAAAATCTACCTTTGTCCCCTGGTCAAAAGCAAAGACTCCTTCTGAATTCGCCACCAGGATGGTAGATTCTTCTGTTTTAAAAGCCCCCGCAGCTTCATACTCTTTTTTATTTACTTCCTTTATTAATTGACTTACCAATTGGGCTCGATTTAAAGGGGTAAAATTAGCCGTCTGTTCAGAATATTTGCTTTTTATTTTGTATGACTGGGGCTTTAATAATCTATAATGATGATCTAATTTAGGAGTAATCTTGGTTACTTCAATTGCCTTTTCTATATTTTTTGATATAGTCTGGTCATCAATACTGTTCATCTGCACTGCACCAATTCTATCTTCATTTATTACCTTTACAATTAAATTTAGATCGGTTTCTGCCACATTTTGGTGGATGTAGGATTCCGCAAACCTGGTAAG
>DAOUTX010000141.1 GCA_030668465.1 Atribacterota bacterium
AAGAAGATTTTAGTTAATTAATTATTAGTATTAAACCAACTAACCAGCTAACCAATTAACCAACCAACCAACTTAAGGGACAATCAATTTTAAACTTTTTGGCAGAAGAGTTATGATATAATTCTTCTGACCTTCGATTACTTCACCGCTTGTTTGCGCCAGAACAGGCTCCGAAAATTGAATTACTACCTCTTTAGCCTTATAAAAGTTTATCCCCTTAATACTTGCGTGTGTACCTTTAAAGACTTTGTGGAGAATGCTAAGATACTTAAATCTTCCCATCTCTTCTACCAGGCAGATTTCTAACAAACCATCATCTAATATAGCTTCCGGGGTGATTTTAAATCTTCCTCCGTAAATTTTCCCATTACTAACAGCAATAAATAAAATTTTAGAATGGATTTCTTGCCCATCAAATTTTATCTTTACATTACGACAACTAAAAGGAGAAAGAAGTTTTTTTACGGTAGCGAAGACATAAACAAAGGCATTAAGAGAATTCCAGTTAGGGTGTCGGGTTTTTAATTGATTAGCTAAATGGGCAACTTCTGCGTCAAATCCTACCCCACAGATATTAGCGAAATATATCTGGTTATTAATTACCCCTATATCTATTTTCTTGATTTTGCCTTTAATTAAAATTTTGCACGCCTCAATTATATCAGAGGGAATACCTGTACTTTTAATAAAATCATTAGCCCACCCTAAAGGGATTATCCCTAAAGGAGGATCATTTTTTGATTTCATAATTCCATTTACTATTTCATTGACTGTTCCGTCCCCGCCTACTGACACAATGAGTTCTGCTCCGCTGTCAGCCGCTTTTTGGGCTAGTTCCACCGCTTCTCCTTGATAGGAAGTGGTGCACACTTTAAAATTTAGTCCGTTTTCCTTTAGATGTTTTAAGACCGTATTTAAATGTTTATGGGGTTTTCCCCCACCTGCCGTTAAATTAACTATAAGTTCTGTTTTCAAAATTTACCTCCCTTAGTTGATTTAAATTAATTAGAATATATTTTATTTATTTATTGTGTCAAAATTTTATAAGTATCTGGTTTTCTGTTTAAAATTGTATTAGTATGGGGGACAATGTCTTTGTTTCGAGAAAGTAAAAGATTAAGTGAAGAAAGGCTGGCTTGTTCAGTTTTATCCAGACAAGAGGTTAATATTTGTCCTGAAGGAGAAGTTAAGAGGCTATGACCATTGCTTTGAGGAAAAATGGAATTAGAACAAGCTATAAATATTTTATTTTCTGCCCCTCTGCTGCGGCAGATATTTATCTGTCTATCATTGGTAAATTTACTGGGCCAGATAATTAAATCTGCCCCCTTAAGGGTTAGGGTACGGGATATTTCAGGGAAGATTCCTTCATAACCTATCATTACTCCTATGTAACCATAAGAAGTTTTAAATACCGGAAGCCCTAAATCGCCAGGAGCAAAAAGGCTCTTTTCTTCTCGTTCTAAATGAGTCTTTCTGTATTTTCCCCGGAGTTTACCCGATTCGATAAGAAAAGTGGTTTTATAATAAACCTCACCCGCTTTTTCAATTAAAGTAATAGCACAGAGAACTTTCCTGTTTTTAGTTATTTGTTTGACTTTATTGATGATCTCATCTCCACTTTCGGGGAAGATAAAATCACATTCGGGGAAGATAATAATATTAGTTTCCTGTTCCAATAAATTATTTATAAAGAATTGTATCTTTTGGAGATATTTTTTAAAATTATCTTCAAATTCTATTTGCACTACTGCGGTTAGTGTATTTGGGGTTTTAAGACCAGTCTTTTTTTTCATAATAGAATAGATGGGTAAAGTATTGGTAGGTTGAACCAATTCGGAATAAAGTTCTGGTCTGCGGTCATCAATTGTATTTATTTGATGGTCAATTGATTTATCTATAGCTCCCTCAAGTGAAATTTCATAAAAGAGAATTTCTTCCTGGGAAGAAGAGGCAATTTTAGCCACCTCACCATCAGGTGTAAAAACAGCACTTTTTCCACAATATAATATAGTACTTGCCTCCATCCCCACTTTATTAGCGGCGATTATCCAAACTCGGTTTTCCAGGGCTCGTGTAGGAATCATATATTCTACCTGAGGGTTGGTAAGGGTTTCTTTCTCAAATCCTGAGGTGACCCAGTTGGTAAGGTCAAGCAAAATGTCCGCTCCTTGCAAACTCAAACAACGGACTATTTCAGGGAGTCGTCCATCAGCACAGATAAACATCCCTATTTTCCCGAATTCGGCCTCAATTACCGGATATTGTTCGCCGGCACAGAACCAGCGAGAATCAAAATGCCAGAGGTAAGATTTTCGGAAACGGCTTATTTCCTGACCTTCCGGATTGATAAGTAAAGCAGAATTGTAAAAAATATTTTCGATTAGGCCAGTTTCAACTATCCCTAAAGCTATGTAGCATTTATACAGTTTAGCCCTTTGTTTAACTTCAGCAATTAGTTCTAAAGTTGATTTCTGGAATTCTAAAGAATTTTTCACAATTAGCGGAGAAATGTAATAAGCTGGATAGACGCATTCCGGTAAGACCATTAATTGAGGGTGTGAATCCGCTGCCTTGTCAATCATTCTTAGGATATTTTCTTTATTTTCGCGTCTATCCTCATACTCTCTTGCACTTACTTGAAGGCAAGCCACTTTTAATTTGTTAACCATTGAATAAACCTCCTTCTTATACTTTCTACAAATAATTTAAAATTCCTGCTATAATAGAAAATAAATTTTATTTTTTTAAAAATGAAAGAAAAGCACCTGGCACAAAATTTTCATTTTAGGGAGGGAAGATTATGCTTAAAGGAAAATTAGTAAATTTAAGGGCTGTGGAAAAGAAAGACCTGGAAGAGATAATGAAATGGGTAAATGACCGGGAGGTTACTAAGTATTTATCTGCCTTTCTCTATCCGGTTTCTCGGGCGGAAGAGGAAAAGTTTTTAGAAAGAGCGATGAGTCATAATGATACAGAGAAGAATCTGATTATGGAAACCAAAGAGGGAGATTATATAGGTCAGATTAGTTTGCATAAAATTGATTGGAAGAATAGAAATGCAGAATTGGGAATCGTAATCGGCAATAAAGAATATTGGGGCAAAGGTTATGGTACAGATGCCATAAAAATTCTGCTTAACCATGCTTTTAATCAGATGAATTTATATAAAGTATATCTTCGAGTCTTTGATTATAACCAGAGAGGTGTACGCTGTTATGAGAAATGCGGATTTATAGAAGAGTGAAAATTAAGAAAAGGTCAATTTTATGGTGGGAAATATTATGATGTAATCTTAATGGGTATATTAAAAGACGAGTTTGAAAAGATGGATAAGTGATTACAGGGGGTTAGTGTACACTTTAATGGGGTAGTTAGATAAAAAGAGAAATGTTACTTTTTTTTATCTTTTCTTTCTCTTTCTTAACTTGATACTCGATACTATATACTCGATACTTTCTTTAAAAAGGATTTCTAAAATACTCGTAAAGATGATAAAATTAAATAAAATATGATTAAGGTAATTTTTAATGGAACTTTTCGATAATTTTGAAAAAAATAAATTAAGTAGTGCTCCTCTTGCCGATAGAATTAGGCCGGAAAGATTGGAAGATTTCTTAGGACAGGAAAAGATTATTGGCCCGGGGAAACCTTTACGTCAAGCAATTGAAAAAGATGAGCTGCAATCGATTATCCTCTGGGGTCCACCCGGTTCCGGAAAAAC
>DAOUTX010000203.1 GCA_030668465.1 Atribacterota bacterium
GGGATATGGTATTTATGGGATGCTGTTTCCTCAAATACAAAATGGAATGATCCGGAAAATGAAATAATCTTCTGCACCGGGCCTATTTGCGGAGTCACTCAATATTCCGGTACCGGCAAAACTCACGTAGTAACTCTTTCACCGGAAACCGGGACAGTTAATGATAATAATGTAGGAGGTTATCTTGCTCCTTTTTTGAAATTCTCTGGTTGGGACATTTTGGAAATTCAAGGCAAAGCTAAAGAAGATGTGATTATTTTTATTGATGGAAATAAGGGAAAAGTTGCCATTGAAGAAGTTCCGGGAATAAATTCAGATACTTATTTACTTATCGAAAAACTGACTGAAAGATTCGCTGATGATGAAAAAGATAAAAGAAATCTTAGCATTGTTTCTTCCGGAAGAGGTGCAGAAAATACTAATTTAGGAATTTTAAATGTTACCTGGTATGATGTGCGTCGCAAGAAAGTTCGGATTAAACAAGCAGGGCGTGGGGGAACAGGTAGTGTTTTTCGGGATAAGAAAATTTTGGCAATTGTTACTAAATATGCCGGAGTAAATGCAGGCTCTAATAATGTAGCTTATCCCGAGCTTATTACAAAGGCCGGGCGAAGATTAACTAAAGAAATAATGGAATTAGATCATGTTCAAAACGGAATGCGAGAGATAGGAACCGTTAATTTATTAGACCATATGCAGAATTATAATTGCTTGCCTGTCCATAATTTTAAATATGGTTCACATCCTGATGCTTTTAAAATAAATGCTAAGATATGGCATCAGCGTATGACCCAGAATCAGACAGGTGATTCCTGTTGGATGGGCTGTGTTATGCGTTGTTCCCATGCAGTGGATGAGTTTAAATTGACTACCGGACCTTTAAGAGGGGAAAAAGTTTTGGTGGATGGAGCGGAGTATGAAACTACCGCCGGATTTGGAGGAAATTGTGGATGTTTCGACCCTGATTTTATCCTGGAAGCTAATTTTTATTGTGATAATTACGGAATGGATACCATCGGAGTCAGTACCACTATGGCTTTTCTTATGGAATGTTATGAAAATAATATTCTCAATAAAGAAATTACTGAGGGTTTAAAACTTAACTTTGGAAATATAAAAGCAGCCTTAGAGCTAATTCACCAGATGGCAGAAGGGAAAGGATTTGGTAAAATTGCCGGATTAGGTATCAGACAGATAAAGAAAATATTGGCAGAGAAATATAGTGCAGATGTAAAATTTTTGCAAGATATCGGTATGGAATGTAAAGGGATGGAATTTTCTGAATATGTTACCAAAGAATCTTTAGCTCAGCAGGGAGGATATGGAATTGCTAATAAGGGACCTCAACATGACGAGTCCTGGCTTATCTTTATGGATCAGGTAAATAACCAGATTCCTACTTTTGAAGACAAGGCAGAAGCACTCTATTATTTTCCCTTATTCCGAACCTGGTTTTCTATTGTCGGTCTTTGCAAATTACCCTGGAATGATATTGAACCAGAAAATAACAAACAAAAACATCATGGAATAAAAGCAGCAAAAGTTCCCGAGCATGTGGAAAATTATTGCTGGCTTTTCGAGGGAGTTACCGGTAAATATATTACACCAGAAGAATTAATTCTACAATCAGAAAGAGTTCATAACCTCCAGAGATTATTTAATCTGAAGATGGGTTATGGTACTCGTGAACATGATATGATTCCCTACCGGGCTGTGGGACCGGTAACGGTGGAAGAATACGAATCGCGCAAAGAACTTTACGACCAACAACTAAAAGATATAATTAAATTTGATGTCAAAGGTAAAACAACTGAAGAAAAGATGAAAGTTCTTCGGGGTTATAGAGAAGAACAATATCAAATGCTTTGCGATGCTGTTTATAAGCGCCGAGGATGGGATTCTAACGGTGTCCCCACTTTAGAAAATATTAAAAAATTGAAGATAGATTTTCCAGAAGTGATAGAGTTGGTGAAAAAATATCAGCCATGATTAAAGTAAATGGAAGAGACAGAGAATGGGAAGAATATTTAACCGTTGAGCTTTTACTGAAAAAGTGTAAATATACTTTCCCTTTGATAATGGTGAAGGTTAGTGGTAAATATATTCCCAAAGAAAAATATAAAGATACTTTGATTATGGATGGAGACGATGTCCAGGTAATCCATTCAATTGCCGGGGGATGACAAGGATTTTTTAATGTAATTGATTTTAACTTAGTTAGTGTAAATGATTAAAAGCAGAAGGTTTCAACCTTCTGCTTTTTTTGTATACTACCTCTTGCAATTTTTATAAGGCTATGATATTATTAAATGGAGTTAGGCAAACCTAATAATGATAGGGAGACTTATAAATTAAAAATAGTTTTAAATAAGACTAAGAATAGTTAAGAAGGTGAGGAAAAATATATGACTACCCGAAACATGGAAGATTATCTGGAAGCTATATGGAATTTACAAAACAAA
>DAOUTX010000160.1 GCA_030668465.1 Atribacterota bacterium
ATAATCTTATGGTCATACCAGGTTTTAAGGTCATCAGAGTAGGCTATCCAGATATCCGGTTTTCTTCGGTGAAACATTACATATTTACCTTTAATTTTTTCCGGAAACAAGGAGGCATCTTTGTTGGGTTCGTCAAGGACTACTCCCTGTCTTTCCCAGTGGATAAGATTTTTGGAGGTAGCTAAACATATTTTAAAATCTTTTCCGCTATATCCGGTATACATCATATAAAAGGTATCACCTATTTTAACTATTCGGGGGTCTTCCGGTCCCCGAGCCTCTTGTTCTACATTATTTAATAAAATTGGTTTTTCTAATCGGTTGAAGTGAATACCATCTTTGCTTACTGCATAACCAAAACGATTAATATAGAGTCCTTCTTTTCCATTGGGGGCAATATCGGTTGCTCGGTAGATCATATGTACCAAACCATTATCATATATTGCAGCACAGTTAAATACTGCAGTTGCCTCCCAGAGATGTTCTTTTTTGGGTAATAGGATGGGTTGGTCTGATAGTCTTTTTAGTTTTATCATTTAATTATCTTCCTCTTAAAGTAATTATTTAATAAATCTTTAACCACATAATTTGATATGGTGTTAGAGATATTTTCTCTATATTTATTATTCTCTCAGAAATTATATCAAAATATTCTTTTTTATTTAGGCCATACTGGTTTTTTGTAAAACAAAATTTCTGTATTTTGGCTGTGACATTATGTAATGCCATTATTTTTTTCCTGCCATCCGGAGAAGTCCGCAATAAAGAAAACATTCCTTTCTTTAAAAATAATACTTCTTGCTTTCCATTGGGATGAAAGGCTTTTTCAGATTTTCTTTTATAAATTAATTTCCTGAACTCAGTAAATATTTTATGTTCTCTGGAATCCGAATTTGCTAAATCCTCTTTTAATTTATTATATTGAAATTTCTTTCGATTAATAATTCTTTTCTGACCTGTTCTTTCTACTCCCTCCGGATAATTTTTTGTTCCGAACAGGCTATGGATATAGATTCCCGGAATACCTAATAAAGATAATATTATTGATTGAGAAGCGATAAATTTCTTTATATTTAATTCTTCACTATTTTTAGGATCGGCAATAGCACTATAGTAAGTAATATTCATTTCATATGGTTTTTTACTCCCATCTTTTACAGTTTTATAAGATATAAATCCACCTCTTTCCTTTATATTATCTGCAATATCTATTATTTCTTTGTCTGTTAAAATAGCTTTAACCGGAACAACCCCCAGACCATCATGGGTAGCAAGCACATTAAAGAAAGCGGTTTTATCAGAGATATGCTTGAGGTGGGAAGCCCATTTAAGAAGGCGGGAGGCATCACCGGTGTAGAAGGTATGTAATACTAATAAAGGCAAGGCAAATTGATATACCAATTGGACTTCATTATAGCCATTGCCAAAATAACTGATATTCTCTTTATGTGGTACATTTGTCTGTGTAAGCAATAGTATATCAGGATAAATTTCATTAAGAATAGCTCTAATTAATTGAATTATATGGTGTGTTTCTATTAAGCCAATACAACTTGTCCCTAATTTCTTCCAGATATGACCGATGGCATCCATACGAATAACCCTGGCACTTTTATTGGCATAAAATAATATTACATCGATTATCTCCAGTAGTACATTTTCGTTTGCGAAATTAATGTCTATCTGGTTCGGGCTATAAGTCGTCCAGAGGTGAATATCTTCCCCTTTTCTTTCAAATTTTGTTAATAATGGATGGGTTCTTGCCCTGGTAACCGAAGATAAATCAGTATCTTTATCAATACTAATAAAATAGTCGTCATATTTGGGGTTGCCTTGTAGATATTCTTTAAACCATATGCTTTCAGAGGAAATATGATTGGCTACCAGGTCGAACATTAAATTGAATTTTTGACCTATATCCTCAATATCTTTCCAGTCTCCTAAAACCGAATTAACTTTTTTATAATCTATAACCGAAAATCCATCATCAGAAGAGTAAGGATAAAATGGTAGTATATGAATAATATTTATTGCTTGTTTAAGGTATTTATCGGCAAATTTAAATAAGGATTGCAGGGGATTTTTGTTGGTTGCTTGAATATTATCTCCATAGGTAATTAAAACAATATCTTTTTCATTTAAAAAATCAGCTTTTGGAATTTTACTGGCACTATTCTTCTGATATCTATCGACTAATTCATTAATCTTTTTGAATGTATTTTGAGCCCTATCCCTGCCATAAAGGAATACCAGTTTGTTTATTATTATTTCCCGACTTATTTTGGATACTGACATATTATACTGCTTCTCCGATATGGTTTTCAAACAATAAGAGCAGATTATTTAATAAGGTCTCATCGTCCTAAGTAGAGTTTCTGATAATTAATTTTGGCTGAAAAATAATTCTTTGACTTTTATGATTCTCGGGATCTTTTAACTGTTGATCTAAAATTTCTATTGCCCCATTTGCCATCTTTCTTACAGACTGGCTAATTGTTGTCAGGGCCGGATAATAGTACTCTGATAATGGAATATTATCAATTCCCAGCACTGCAATATCCCGGGGTATTTTTAGTCCTTTTTCCTGAATAGCATGATAAGCTCCTATTGCCCTCTGGTCACCGGAAACAAAAAGGGCGTCAGGTACTTCTTCTTCTTCTAAAACATTTTTCATCTTTTCATAGGCCATTTTGGGGCTACTAATTCCATAATCAATATGCACTGATTCACTTTTGAAATGATAATCATTACAGGCTTGAATAAATCCCTTTGTTCTATCCTGATTTACTGTGAAATTTTCATCTCCCAAAAAAAATCTAATAGACCTATTTTCTCTTTTAATAAGGTGCTCGGCACCTAAATAACCTGCTTTAACATTATCAAGGTTAACAAAAGAGGTAGCTTCATAGACATTATCTCTGCCGACAATTACAAAAGGAATCTTTCTTTCCACAAGATAGTCGATCCGGCGATCAGTTTCTCGAGTATCAAAAATTATTGCACCATCTGCAAATCTATTTTTTAGCAAATAGAAACCATCATGTTTATTTTCTTCAACTTTGGAAGCTGAAGACTTTGAAACTATTAACTTATACCCTAATCTATTGGCTTCACTATCTAAAAATCGGATAAAAACATTATGGAAATTTCCTATATAATTCGCCGCATTTTTTTCTACAAAGACCA
>DAOUTX010000150.1 GCA_030668465.1 Atribacterota bacterium
AATATCAATGATTTATCTAATGCTCTAAAGGCGGTTATCTTACCTGGCGAGGAAATGAATACCCAAATAATAAAGGAAGGCAAAGAACCAGAGCAAGGGATTGCTTATCTTGATGATGGTACCATGATAGTAGTGGAAAACGGACACAAATATATTGGGAAAAAAGTGAATATTTTAGTTACCAGTATTTTACAAACTCCCGCTGGTAGGATGATTTTTGGTAGGGTAAAAAGTGTAATGGATAGAAAATACAATGAATTTAAAAATGTAGTTAGATTGTCTTCGAGAAAATGAAGGATAGCGTAGAGAATTAGTTAGCTAGTTAGTTGGTTACTTGGTTAGTTAGTTAAGGAAGTAAAATCAAAACAGATAACTAGTTAACTAAATTGACTGGAAAACCGGGTAACTAGCTAACTAAATTAACTTGCATCTTGCATCTTGCAACTTTTTCAATCTAAAAACGGAAAATAGAAAGCGAATAGCGAAAAACCGTTTTTTAATCTTTTTCTTAATACTAACAACTTGTACGATAAGAATAACTGAATTAATCGGCAAATCGGTTACCTGGTTACTTAGTTGATGAATTAGTATTAACCAATTAACCAGCTAACCAACTAACCAGAATAATTATGATTTGAAAGGGAACAAAGAAATGCCTTTAAAGATATACAATACGTTAACAAGAAAAAAAGAGGAGTTTATTCCTCTTAAAAAAGGCGAAGTCGGCATGTATGTTTGTGGACCTACAGTTTACAATTACATTCATATAGGAAATGCTCGACCTTTTATAATCTTCGAAGTAGTTAGAAGGTTTTTAAAATTTAAAGGTTATAGGGTAAAATACATACAAAATTTAACTGATATAGATGATAAAATGATAAATAAAGCAAAAGAATTAAAGATTACAGTCTCGAAATTAGCAGAAAAATTTATTCAAGAGTATTTTATTGATGCTGATTCACTTAATATAGAAAGAGCAGATGTTCATCCTCGAGCAACAGAACATATCAAGGAGATAATAGAGCTGGTAAAAGGATTAGAAAAAAAGGGGTATGCTTACGAAATTGACGGTGATGTGTTTTTCGATGTATCTAAATTTAAAGGTTATGGAAAACTTTCTGGTCAAAATATCGAAGAATTAAAAGCAGGAGCACGAGTAGAAGTAGATGAAAGAAAGAAAGAATCTATAGATTTTGCTTTATGGAAAAGGGCGAAGGAAGGAGAACCCTCCTGGGAGAGCCCCTGGGGGAAGGGAAGGCCTGGTTGGCACATTGAATGTTCAGCTATGTCAATGAAATATTTAGGAGAAAGTTTTGATATACATACCGGGGGTTCAGATTTAGTCTTTCCTCATCATGAAAATGAAATTGCCCAAAGCGAAGCTTACAATAATCAACAGTTTGTAAGGTACTGGATGCACAATGGTTACCTCTGTTTAAATAATCAGAAAATGTCTAAATCTTTAGGAAATATAATGAAGGTACGAGATATTAACCAGAAATACAAAGGAGAAATAATTCGGTATTTCATCCTTTCAGCTCATTACAGGAGCCCTCTTAATTTTAGCGAAGAGCAGCTTCACCAAGCAGAGAGTAGTTTAAAGAGACTAAATAATACAATTTTTAACGTAAAACATTTATTAAAACAGGGTAAATTTAGAAAATCAAAAGATAAAAATGATAAGATGATCTTAGAAAAAAGAAGAGAGAATGAACAGAAATTTATAGAAGCTATGGATGATGATTTTAATACCCCTGTTGCCCTGAGCCGGTTATTTGATTTTGCCAGAAAGGTAAATATCTATCTGAAATCTCCGGAGCAGAAGAACAAAGGAGTACTAGAAGAAATCCTTAAATTTTATCAAGAATTAGCTGGTAAGATATTGGGTATTTTAAAAGATTTTGATCAAGAGGAAAGTTTCGAGCAGGAAATTAAGAAATTAATTGAGGAGAGAGAGGAGGCGAGAAAAGAGAGAAATTGGATTAAATCGGATCAAATTAGAGATAAATTACAGGAAAAAGGAATACTTCTCGAAGACACCCCTAGCGGGGTGAGGTGGAAGAAGATATAAGTAACGTATCTCGTATCTCGTGAATCGTATCTCGTAAAGAAATAAATAATTAAGGATATTAAATTTGAATATCTAAAATTTGTGTCTCTAATGAGATACTAGATACGAGATACGAGCAATGATATACGCTATATAAGATTTTCCAAGGAGGATTAATTAATGAGACTAAAAGAAGGGGAAAAGGGTTTTATTAATTACCGGAATTGTGATGATGAAGAGCTTATTTACTTAGCATGTCAGGGGGATTTAATAGCAGAAGAATGTCTGATTAATAAATATAAAAAATTAGTCAAGATAAAAGCCCGCTCATATTTCTTGATCGGTGCTGATACGGAAGATATCATTCAGGAAGGAATGATTGGACTTTACAAAGCAGTAAGAAATTATCAATTTAAGAAACTTTCCTCTTTTAAAGCATTTGCTGAATTGTGTATTACTCGGCAAATTATTACGGCTATAAAAAGTGCTACCCGACAAAAGCATATACCTTTAAATTCATATATATCTCTTAATAGGCCAATTTATAATGAGGATTCTGATAGAATCTTATTAGACATTGTGGATAATATAAGCATTAATGATCCTCAGGACTTATTTTTAAATAGTGAAAAATTAAATAATCTCAAAGTGAGAATCAAAAGAATATTATCAGATTTAGAAAGAGATGTTTTAGAATCTTATTTAGACGCTAAATCTTATCAAGAAATTGCAGCTGATTTGGGAAGACATGTAAAGTCTATAGATAACGCTTTACAAAGGATAAAAAGGAAGTTAGAATTAATTACGAAATAATTTTTAAAAAGATTGACTTAATTATAAAAAATAATTATAATGTGTAAAATTGCCGATGTAGCTCAGTTGGCAGAGCAGCTGATTTGTAATCAGCAGGTCATCCGTTCGAACCGGATCATCGGCTCCAGATAACGTATAATAAATACGTATCGCGTATTGCGTATCGAGTATCGCGTGAAGAAAATAGAAGGAAGAAACCAGAAACCAAAGTAAATTTACATCTTGTGAATAAAAAAAGAGTCGGAAGAAAAAATATTAAATAGCATATATTATATAAAATTAGTATTAAACCAGCAGACTAAGTAACTAACCAACCGATAATTTAAACGAGATACGAACGACGAAATACGAAAATAATGGGGAGGTACCAAAGTGGTTAAATGGAGCGGACTGTAGATCCGCTGGCTGAACGCCTTCGAAGGTTCGAATCCTTCCCTCCCCACCACTTTAGGCATTACGCCCGCGTAGCTCAGTCGGAAGAGCGCATCCTTGGTAAGGATGAGGTCACCAGTTCAATTCTGGTCGTGGGCTCCAGTTAAGTTAAATAGATATAGAAATGCTTTTTTATATTTAAGGAGGAAAAATCAAATGGCAAAAGAAAAATTTGTAAGAACTAAACCCCATGTTAATGTGGGTACTATCGGTCATGTAGACCATGGTAAAACAAAATTAACTTCAGCAATCA
>DAOUTX010000191.1 GCA_030668465.1 Atribacterota bacterium
ACCGGGATACGATGCCCCCACCACAACTGACGTGATATACACCAATCTTTAATGTTTCTCATCCAGTCATAATAAACTTTGTCCCAACGAGAAGGAATAAATTCAATTCTACCGTCCTCTACGGCGGAAATAGCAGGTTCAGCAATTTCTTTCATTTTAACGAACCATTGTTTAGAAAGATATGGTTCAATAATAGTTCCACATCTATAACAATGCCCGATAGAATGTTTATAATCTTCTATCTTATTTTGGAATCCCTTTTTTCTTAATTCACTCAAAACTTTTTCTCGACATTTTAACACGGGTAAATTTTTAAATTTTCCTGCCTGTTCATTCATGGTGCCATTATTATTTAATATATTAATTACTTGTAATTTTTGACGTTTTCCTAATTCAAAATCATTTAAATCGTGAGCAGGGGTTATCTTTACTGCCCCAGTACCAAATTCGGGATCGACGTAACTATCAGCTACTATCGGTATTTCTCTCTCCATTAAAGGTAATATGGCAGTTTTACCGATAAATTTTTTATATCTTTTGTCATCGGGATGAACTGCTACCGCAGTATCGCCGAGCATGGTTTCGGGACGGGTAGTAGCAACGGTTATAAACTCTCCCTTTAAATCTTTTATGGGATAATTTATATAATACAGATTTGCATCTTCTTCAATTGATTCAACCTCAATATCAGCCAAAGCAGTCTGGCATCTTGGACACCAATTTATTACATAATTTTCTCGATATATCAGTCCTTCTTTAAATAATTGTACAAATACCTTTCTAACGGCCTTGGAAAGACCTTCATCTAAAGTAAATCTTAATCGTGACCAATCACAAGAAAATCCCAATTTTTTTAATTGATTTATTATATTATTTCCGTATTTTTCTTTCCATTCCCATACTCTTTCTACAAATTGTACTCTTCCTAAATCGTGCCTGCTTTTTCCTTCTTTAGCAATTTCTTTTTCTACTACATTCTGAGTGGCAATTCCGGCATGGTCAGTCCCTGGCAACCAAAGAGTATTGTAACTTTCCATTTTTTTCCATCTAATTAGAATATCTTGTAAAGTATTATTTAAAGCGTGGCCGATATGTAATGATCCTGTGATATTGGGTGGAGGTATAACGATAGAAAAATTATTTTCTTTATTATGATTATGCTTTGCTTTAAAATAATCTTTTTCTAACCAGAATTTATACCATTTTTCTTCAACTTTTTTAGGATTGTATACTGAAGGTATTTCAGCATCTATTTTTTTCATTATCTTTTCCTCCTTAAGCTTAAAAACAAAAAACCCCTTTCGTTTCTCAAAAGGACGAAAGGAGTTTATCCGCGGTACCACCTTAATTCCTGTCTAAAACATTTCCATAATATCTATATTAAACAGGCTCTCAATGTTTAAGTTATAACGTAACTATCGGTTAATCCTACTCTTGTTTTTCAGATTAACAGCTTAGGGATGACTTTCGAATAAAATTATATCCCACTTTATTCTACTCTTCCCTTCTTAGTTTTTATTATTTTATATTTTATATATTACTATAGGTTATGACGTCTGTCAATTATTAATCGGAATCTTTACGCAATACGATTTTATTCTGGCTACTGGCTCCTGAATTCTGATTCCCACTTTCCTAACTATACGTTAACTGCTACCTGTTATCAGGGCGTATGCAATACGCCCCTACTTCTTCTGATTTCTATTTTCTCTTCACTTTATACTATATACTCGATACGCGATACTCGATACTAAATATTGTTATTGTAATTTTAAAAAGGACTTCTGGTGAGAGCGGTTTTTAAAACTTCATCTAAATTATTTACCATAATAATTTTTAATCTTTTTCTAATATCATTAGGTAAATCTTCCAAATTTTTAATATTATCTTGAGGGATTATAATAGTTTTAATACCAGATTGATAAGCAGCAAGTATTTTTTCCTTTAAGCCTCCTACCGGTAAAACTCTTCCTCGTAGGGTAATTTCGCCAGTCATAGCTACATCTTTTCGAATCGGAATCTCGGTAAGTGAAGAAATCAAAGAGGTAGCCATAGTTATCCCGGCTGATGGACCATCTTTTGGTATTGCCCCATCTGGAATATGAACATGGATATCACAATTTTCGTAAAATTTATTATCTATCTTAAATTTTACTGCTCGAGAACGAGCATAGGTTAAGGCAGCTTTTCCTGATTCTTGCATAACATCTCCTAATTGTCCGGTAAGGGTTAATTTGCCTTTTCCGGGCATTACTATAGTTTCTACTGATAATACTTCTCCGCCGATTTCAGTCCAGGCTAACCCTGTTGCCAAACCAATTGAATCTTCTTTCTCAATTTTGTCAATTTTATATTTAGGTATTCCCAAATAATTTTCTAAGTTTTTCAATGTGATTCTAACTCTTTTATTATTTTTAGAATAAACTAAGCTTAAAGCAACTTTTCTACATATAGAAGCTATTTCTTTTTCCAAGCCCCTTACTCCTGCTTCGTGAGTATATTCTTTGATTATTTTTTTCATAGCTTTTTCAGATATTTCAATATCACTTTTTTTAAAGCCATGATTATTTAATTGTTTAGGTAATAAAAACAACTGGACAATTTGTAATTTTTCATACTCAGTATAACCAGGAAT
>DAOUTX010000080.1 GCA_030668465.1 Atribacterota bacterium
ACCTATTTTTATACTGATGATGGTGTGGTTAAAGCAGTTGACGGTGTTGATTTTACCATAAGAAAAGGGGAAACGCTGGGTATGGTAGGTGAATCAGGATGTGGTAAAAGTGTTTCTGCTCTTTCCCTATTAAGATTGATCCAGGAACCACCGGGGAAGATTGTTGGCGGTGAAATTTGGTTTAAAGGTGAAGAATTATTAAAGAAGAGCCCCGAAAAAATGAGAAAGATTAGAGGAAACGATATTTCCATGATCTTCCAAGAACCGATGACCTCCTTAAATCCTGTGTATACTATTGGTGAACAGATTTCAGAAGCTATAGTGCTACATCAAAAATTAGATAAAGAAAAGGCCTTAAAGAAAACCGTAGAGATGTTAAAATTAGTGAGCATGCCTTCTCCCGAAACCAGAGTTCATGAATATCCTCATGAATTAAGCGGAGGACAAAGACAGAGAGCGATGATTGCTATGGCTTTATCTTGTAATCCAGATTTATTAATTGCAGACGAACCAACAACCGCCTTGGATGTTACCATCCAGGCTCAAATTTTAGAACTGATGAAGAAATTGAAAGATGAAATTGGCATGTCAGTTTTGATGATTACTCACGATTTGGGAGTGATTGCTGAAGTATCACATGATGTAGTAGTTGTATATGCTGGTAAAGCGGTAGAATATGCAGATGTGAAAACCATCTTTAAAAATCCGCGACATCCCTATACTATGGCTCTCCAAAATTCCATTCCTCGCCTAACAGATAAACCAGGAAAAAAACTCGAAGTTATTCAGGGTGGAATCCCTGATCCTTTAGCTTTGCCTTCTGGATGCAAGTTTCATCCTCGTTGTAAGTTTGCTATAGATTTTTGTAAGAAAGAAGAACCTGAGTTTGAAAAACTAAAAGACAACCATATTGTACGGTGTTGGATGTATAATAAAGAAAAAGTGATTAATTTTAAGACTATTCAAGAAACAGTAGGTGTTACCCAAAATTGATTATAATTTAAGATTTAGAACACTGGAGGAAAAAGGGATTGGAAAATAATGTGTTACTCAAAGTAAAAAATCTAAAAAAATATTTTCCCGTACGAGGGGGAATATTATCCAAGACAATAGGATATGTCCAGGCCGTAGATGAAATTAGTTTTGATATTAAAGGGGGAGAAACTTTGGGTCTGGTGGGAGAATCGGGCTGTGGTAAAACTACTGCGGGGAGAACCATTATAAGACTTTTAGAACCCACTGCCGGAGAGGTAGATTTTGAAGGGGAAAATGTCTTTAAATTAAGTAAAGAGGAACTCAGGAAAGCAAGGCGTAATATTCAAATAATATTTCAGGATCCTTTTGGTTCTCTAAATCCTCGAATGACTGTAAGTGATATAGTGGGAGAGTCATTAATTATTCATAAGATTGCAAAGAACAAAAAAGAGAAAGAGGAAAGAGTCAAGGATCTATTAGAAACCGTAGGTTTAAATGCCGGACATGTAAGAAGGTATCCTCATGAATTTAGCGGAGGACAGAGACAAAGAATCGGAATAGCCCGAGCTTTGGCTTTGAATCCTAAATTAGTAATTTGTGATGAACCCGTATCTGCACTTGATGTTTCTATCCAAGCTCAAGTTATAAATTTATTGGAAGATTTACAAGAAAAATTTAAGCTTACTTATTTGTTTATTGCTCACGATTTGAGTGTGGTAAAACACATTTCTGATAGAGTTGCAGTAATGTATTTGGGTAAGATTGCAGAGCTGGCCTCTACTTATGAATTATATGATAATCCTCAGCATCCTTATACAGAAGCGCTTCTTTCAGCTGTACCTGTCCCCGACCCTACTCTGAAGAGACAAAGGATTGTTTTGGAGGGAGATGTTCCAAGTCCCTTTAAACCTCCTAAGGGCTGCCGTTTTCACCCGAGATGTAAATATGCTAAGCCAATTTGCAGCCAGGAAGAACCTAAATTAATTGATATAAATAGCGGACATTATGTAGCCTGCCATTTACGGCAATAAGATATATTATGCTTATAATCTAAAAAACTAATTTACTTTTAATTCTTTTATATTATAAGTAAGTGATTATACCGATTGGATATATAAATTTCTACATTTTACTTATTAAAAATCTGTGTAATCTTATTATTAATCTGAGTAATCATTTTTAATTATATTAAGATTTTGCCGGGATGGCGGAATAGGTAGACGCGCCAGCTTGAGGGGCTGGTGAGCTTCTTGCTTGTGGGGGTTCAAATCCCCCTCCCGGCACCAATAAATTATTCAATAAGAAGAGGAAGGGATAACTTACTCTTCTTATTGAAAGTTAGTTAGTTACATGGTTAATTGGTTAACTGGTTGGGAATTAACTCACAAGATGAAAAATAAACTAATCGTTAGCATATAGTATAAATAAAAGATGTAAGATGCAAGATGTAAGTTTATTTAAATATCCAGTTACTCATCAATTTAGTAAACTAGTTCGTTGTTTTGATTTTATTTCCTTAACTAAATAACCGGGTAACCAATTAACTAACTAGCCAAATTCAGGTGAAAGTCATGCACGAAGGTTCAATTGCTCAAAATTTATTAGCTATTGTCTTGGAAAAAGCTAAAGAATACAAAGCGAGCACGATAACTCTTATCAGAGTAAAAGTTGGAGAATTTACCGGAGTAAACCAAGCTGCTTTAGAGTTTTCTTTCGATAATTTTAGCCAAGGCACTATTGCGGAAAAAGCATCTTTAAAGATAATATTGTCTCCCTTGTTGGGGAAATGTCGCAAATGCAATGAAGTTTTCAAGATTAAAAAAGATAATTTTAAATGCTCGAAATGTCATAGTCTAGAGATAGATATAATTTCCGGCGAAGATTTATATATTGAAGATATTGAAATAGAATAAATCATTTGATTTTTTTAAAAAATACTTTACATTAAACAAGATAAAATGTTATACTGTATTTTGTTAGTTTAAGTTAAGAGAGGTGAAGTAATGATAGATTTTATTGTAACCTTTTTGCTTAGCATGCTTACCTATCTAATTCTTACGGCCAGCCAGGGAGAAGTATGGGGGATATGGAGTATTTTCGAAATTATAACCGGAATTTTTCTTTCTCTCGTTGTAGCCTTTATAGCCAAGAAGGTATTATTTCAAAAAAGAACTTACAGAATGTTGAACCCACTTAGGTGGGTTATTTTTTTGATTTATCTAATTGGTCCATTTTTCTGGGCAATGACTAAGGCTAATATTGATGTGGCTTATCGCGTGATTACCGGGAAAATAAATCCTGGTATAGTAAAAATATCCCCAGGATTGAAGACCGGCTTGGGTATAACTTTATTGGCAGATTCGATTACTTTAACTCCAGGGACACTCAGTGTTGATATTGATGAAAAAAATAATGATTTATACGTTCATTGGATAAATGTTACCACCTTAAAGCCTACCACCCATCATATTTGTTCTAATTTTCCTCAGTGGATAAGGAGGATTGCAGAATGAGTGGATTTTTTAATATTTTTATTATTCCCGGAGGATTGTTGTTGATATTTATGTTATTATCTTTATTTAGATTAATCCTCGGACCTACTGTTCCTGATAGAATAGTAGCTTTGGATACCATAAATACTTTAGTGGTAGCTGGGATGATCCTCGTAGGCGCAGCCTATGAAGAAGTCATTTATATTGACGTAGCAATTGTTTATGCTTTACTATCTTATATTGGAACCTTATATGTAGCTAAATATTTAGAAGGAGGATCTAAAAAATAATGGGAACATTATTGACTGTTTTATATATTTTTTTAGGAATAGGTGTATTTTTTAATTGTTTAGGCTCGGTAGGACTTCTTAGATTTCCTGATGTTTACACCAGACTTCATGCTGCAACTAAAGCTACTACTTTCGGTTCAATCTTTACTTCTTTAGCAGTTATTGTTTATGGATTTTCACGGTGGAATGTTACCGGGGATTCAAAATTTAGAGTCCTTGCTCTCCATACCATTGTGGCATTAATTTGTTTAATAATTACCAACCCGACCGGAGCCCATGCTATTGCCCGGGCGGCTCATCGTAGTGGAGTTATGCCCAGACAAGCTGTAATTGATGAATTAAAGGAGGCTAAATTAAAATGAGTTCCTTTGTTGAGATAATCCATATTTCTACTTTAATAATGATAATAATTGCTAGCTTTTTAGCAGTGGTTTTTAAGAAATTGTTACCTTCAGTAATTGCTTTGACGGTGGCAAGTTTGCTTCTTTCATTAGAGTTTTATATTTTACATGCTCCTGATGTAGCCATAGCGGAAGCGGGTATTGGAGCAGGATTAACTATGGCAATATTTATTTTTGCAATTAGAGGGACTAGATAGAGGAGGATAATATGAAAAAAATAATTTTCGGTATCGCCTTTCTAATATTCTTTTCTTTCCTGATAGTTAGCGCTATTAACATGCGAACATTTGGAGAACCTGCTTATAGCGAGATGGATGATTATTTTATTGAAAATGCCCAGAGTGAAACCGGAGCAAACAATGTAGTAACTTCCGTCGTCTTTGATTATAGGGGTTTTGATACTTTAGGGGAAGCTACAGTACTTTTTACCGCAGTGGTGGGAGTTATAGCTCTTTTCAGGGGGGTTAAGAAATGAAAGAGATGTCTAGGATAGTAAAGACTGTTACCAATTTTGTTTATGGTTTTATTATTATTTTTGGTTTTTACATAATAGCACATGGCCACCTTACTCCAGGTGGAGGTTTTCAGGGTGGTGCTGTAGTAGGCTCAGCTTTTGCTTTACTATTGGTTTCTTATGGTAGTTTGAATTCCCAGAAATTTCTCAAAAAGGATATTTTATCACTCTTTGAAGGCTTTGGTTTAATTTTGTTTATAGTTTTGGGTTTTTCGGGATTAGGAATAACCTTTTTTTATAACTTTTTAGCTAACAGTGGGGGCTGGTTCGGTAATGCTGCCGTAATCGGAGTTAATCCAGGTAATATGAATACCGGAGGAGTAATTCCCCTGATGAATATTGCCGTTGGATTAGAAGTTTTATCTGCCTTTGGGGTTATTGTTTTAACTATGGCAAGTGCAGCGGAATTTACTAAGAAGAAGGAGAAATCATAAAATGATAGGCAATTTACCTTATGTTGCAGTAGTAATATTTATTGGATTAGGAATTTATACTCTCATGTTTAAAAAGAATTTAATTAAAATTGCAATTGGTGTTGTTTTAATTGAAAATGGTGTGAATCTATTTTTAATCACTTTAGGGTACAGAAAAGGAGCAATTGCCCCGATTTATACCCAGGCTCCCTCCGGGCAGGCAATGGTCTTGCCAACTCCTCAAGCATTGACTCTTACCAGTATAGTTATAGGTATCGCAACTACTGCCCTTATATTGTCGGTTGCCATGATGATTTATAAACACTATGGGACCTTGGATACGGACGAGGTAAGGAGGTTGAAAGGATGAATCTATCGAACCATATTCCTATATTAATAATAGCTATACCTCTATTGGCAGCTTTTTTAGTTCCGCTTATCGGTAGGATAAATAAAAAAGCTACGGGGATTCTTACCACCCTTGCTTTAAGCGTAAGTTTAATTTTGACCATTGCATTAGCAGTGAAAATACTAACAGTTAGT
>DAOUTX010000228.1 GCA_030668465.1 Atribacterota bacterium
AAATTCTGTAAGGTATTTCCCAATAATTAGGAATTGTCTCTTCGGCTCTTTAAAGCATAAACATAAACTTAAATTATCTTTATTTATTATATACTACATTTTTATCAAAAATCCTTCTTTTTTTCCAAAATTTTCTCATATTATGGAATTTTTTTTCCTATATTATGGCACAATAAAAAATTAGGCTTTAAAATCAAGAGATATTGCCACACATTTTCGTAATTTTTTTGTTTTAAAAAATGTTCGAAATCCTTCTTTTCACATAAAATAATTCAAAAAAAAGAAAAAGCCCTTCAGCAAAAGGCCAAAGGGCTGGAAATTGTCAGCTCCCCGGACTGTAACATAGACAGAACTTTTACTTCTATATTTTATTTTCCTCATAAAGAAAAGAAAGCCAATCAAATTGCACGAATATATCGAAACCCTATTTACTTAGCAAAAAAATATAAGCGTATGATTGATTCCGGTGAAGTGAAAAATCAATCTGACCTTGCAAAGTTAAAAGGTATCTCAAGAGCAAGAGTTACACAAATTTTAAATCTCTTAAAACTCGATTCCTTGATCATTCAAGAATTAGAAAAATTTGGTGATCCGCTTAAATCAAGAATTATAACCGAACGTATGCTGCGACTATATGTTAATAAATCCCAACAAGAACAACAATATCTTCTAAACTTTCTGAACACTCTCGTTTAAAATTGTAAAGACGGAAATAGTTTTAAGTTATTGTCATTTTTTTATTTTTACCTTGCCTTCCTCAAACTTTGATACTGTTAAATAATAGGACTTTGTATGTATTTATACATATTCCCCAACTTATTTTCCTTTCTAACATTTTTTTTCATCTATTTCTTTATGTTCAAAATCAGTAAAAAGATTATATCCTTGGCTTTTTCTATATATTTCTTTTGAGTTGGATGCCAAAATTTATTTCTTGTATCAATCTTAATGTATAATCTGAAAGTATTAATGATGATAACTTATTGCCTGTTTAGGCAAGAAAAGTTAGGAAATCACCGATGCTCTGGCCCTGCATGCCATAAGATTAATCGGTAGAAGTTTGGTCAAAGCAGTAAAAGAAGGAAAAAATTTAGAAGCACGTAAAGATATGGCTATGTCTGCACTTTTGAGTGGGCTTTGCCTGTCAAATTCAGGTTTAGGGGCAGCTCACGCCCTCTCTCACCCTTTGGGAGTATACTACAAA
Source organism: Atribacterota bacterium (assembly GCA_030668465.1). Taxonomy (GTDB): domain Bacteria; phylum Atribacterota; class Phoenicimicrobiia; order Phoenicimicrobiales; family Phoenicimicrobiaceae; genus Sediminicultor. The sequence goes on from DAOUTX010000228.1 coordinate 1,205, forward strand.
ATTCCTCATGGTCTGTCCTGTACAGTACTGTTGCCTTACGTAATGGAATATAATCTGCCGGTGGTTACCAAAAAATTGGTTAAAATAGCTGAATCCTTAGGGGAAAATATCTCTTTATTATCGGAAACAGAAGCTGCACAAAAAGCAGTAGAAAAGATAAAAGAAGTACTTTCTCAGGCTGGAATTAATAGTAACTTATCAGAATGGGAAATAAAAAAAGAAGATTTTTCACGATTAATCAAGGATGCAAAAGGGGGAAGTTTAAACAATAATCCGCGGGATATATCTGATGAGAATTTAATTGAACTGCTATATAAAATGACTGGCCTTTATTGATATAACAGAATTACATTAACTTTAAATTAATTTACTATTTTAGTATCTACTACGATATTCGGTTCTTGGTCTAGGTGGACGGGCTTCGTCAATCTTTAAAGGACGACCTTCAAAATCGGTATCATTTAACGCATCTTTAGCTTTTCCAGCTTCTTCTGGTGAAGACATTTCTACAAATCCAAAGCCTTTGCCTTCGATAATGTTGACACTCTTAACTTCACCATGATTGCCAAATATTTCAGTTAACTGATCATTGGTTACAGAATACTTAAGATTTCCTACATATAATTTACTACCTTGCATACTTTTTTCCTCCTTTTCGATATTTCTCTTAAGTCCAA
>DAOUTX010000198.1 GCA_030668465.1 Atribacterota bacterium
AAGCAAAGGGCCGCTATGGCTAACTGAGAGATTGGTATTTTTGGGAGAAATAGAAAGAAAGAATGATTTTGAAGCAAAAAATCCAATCGGAAAAGTGGTAAAAGATGATTTTGAAGAGGATGATTATTCAATAGATGATTCTGCTTTAGCCTATCGATCATCAAAAGGTTTAGTAATTATTACCGGCTGTTCCCATTCAGGGATTTGTAATATCGTAGAGCATGCTAAAAAGATTTGTAGGGATGATAGGATAATAGATATAGTCGGAGGATTTCATTTGCTTAATCCGAAGAAGAAACAGTTAGAAGGTACTTTGAAATATTTGGGGAAAATCAAACCTCACGAAGTGCATGCTTGCCACTGCACTGATTTAAAATCAAAGATTGCCTTATCTAAAGTAGTGAACCTTAAAGAAGTAGGCGTAGGCCAAACCCTGGAATATAAATAGACTACTAAGATTAAGAAGCAAATACAACAAAATTGGAAGATAAAAAAGTATTTAATTTTATCTTTTTTGAGGTATTTTATGGATAGAAGTTTACAAAAGCGATTCTGGGAAATAGATTTCCTACGGGGAATTGCCATAATAATGATGGTGTTCTACCACTTGCTTTATAACCTGCACTATTTTGCTCATTATAATGTCAATGTTTATTCTGGATTCTGGATGTATTTTGCGCGGACAACTGCCACAATATTTATTTTTTTAGTCGGCGTATCCCTTAGTGTCAGTTTTTCCAGGACTAAGAAAATTCACAAGGATAGAAATAAATTATTCATAAAATATCTTCGAAGAGGTTTGAAGGTGTTTTCCTGGGGTTTAATTATAACTCTGGTGACGCGAATATTTTTAGGTAAGGCCTTTGTAATTTTTGGTATACTTCACCTTATCGGAATTTCCATTATTTTAGCTTATCCCTTTTTAAAACTCCGCTATTGGAATCTACTAATTGGTTTACTTTGTATATTTTTTGGGGCATACTTAAAGGGCTTTGCTTTTGATTTTTATTGGCTGTCATGGTTAGGATTTAGGCCAGCTCAATTTTATTCAGTTGACTATTTCCCCCTTTTACCCTGGTTTGGTGTGGTTTTAATAGGGATATTTTTTGGTAATTTACTCTACTCAGATTACTCTCGGAGATTCCAAATTGCTGATCTTTCTTTCTTTTCAGGGATAAAAGTTTTCTGTTTTTTAGGAAAACACTCCTTACTAATTTATTTGCTCCATCAGCCCTTAATAATTGCAGTACTCTATCTTTTTGGTATGGTGAATGTAAATTTACCCTAATTTTATCTGTTTTTTTAAGTATTTATATGTAAAAAATTCTCCAATATCTTAATCTTTTAGAAATTAAATTACGGCAAATAGGTTATTTGAGATTTTTTACAATTTTATTAAATTGGTCTCCCCGGTCAAATTCATTTTTAAACATCCCGAAACTTGCTGCTGCAGGGGAAAGAAGAATAAGGTCATTTGCTTTAGCTTGTTCTAGGGCTATTTCGACTCCTACTTCAAGATTTGATGTTTGGATAATTTCTTCTAAATCAAGATGTTTTTTTAGGGAAGAGAATATTTTTTGAGAGGCATCATATGCGGGGTGTTGCAGGAGGATAATCTTTTTAATTTTTTTATTTTGCCCGAGGGCTATCCCAAAATTTTCATAATTTAATTTTTTATCTTTGCCACCCAGAATTAAGATAATAGGCTGTTCGGGAAAAGATTCTAAAGCAGCTAAAGTTGCTTCCGGAGTGGTGGCACAGGTATCATTATAAAATTTAATTCCTTTAAATTCCCCAATAAATTCTAATCTGTAAGGAACTCCGGGAAAATTTTTTAAGGCTTTTAGAATAATTTCACCCGGGATATTATGAATAAAACCTACCGTGCTTGCTGCTAAAATATTTTCCAGATTATGTGACCCGGGTAGAGGGAGATCGGAGATTTTAGTAAAGGCCATTTTATATTCTTCTGATTGAAAGACCAACTCATCATTTTCTAAATAACATCCTGGTTCTATCTTTTCTTTAGCACTAAACCAATACATTTTAGAGTTAGTTTCCCTTTTAGCCTGACGGGTCTCTTTGTTATCGAAATTTATCACTAAATTATCATTTGATTGTTGATATTTGAAAATTAACTTTTCTGCTTGTGAATATTTTTCAAAATTAGAATAGCGATCTAAGTGGTCTGGCAGGATATTGGTTAGGACGGTAGTATGGGGTATAAATTTATGGTCTTTTATCCCCTCCATCTGCCAGGTAGATATTTCCAAGATTACCCAGGTTTGAGGATCGATTTTTTCTAAAATATCTAAAACGGAGATGCCAATATTACCGGCTAAAATTGTATCTTTTTGAGCTTCTTTAAAAATATGATAAATAAGTTGAGATACAGTACTTTTACCTTTAGTTCCGGCAACAGCAATTATATTTTTAGAGGGGCAAAACTGAAAGAAAAGACCTAAATCGGTTTTAATGGGAATTTTATGTTTTCGGGCAATTTTTAGATACTTTGAATTATGAGG
>DAOUTX010000212.1 GCA_030668465.1 Atribacterota bacterium
GCACCATTGATTTATTGTAAAAAATGGGCGGATAGCTCAGTTGGCAGAGCACCTGCTTCACATGTAGGGGGTCACAGGTTCAAGTCCTGTTCCGCCTACCATTTTTTTATGAGGATATGATGCCGGCGTAGCTCAATTGGAAGAGCAACGGAATCGTAATCCGTAGGTTGTCTGTTCAACTCAGATCGCCGGCTCCAAATGATAGTATCGCGTATCGCGTAACGAGTATCGCGTCAAATACAGTAATAAGTGATATGTAATGGGTAATGAGTTTATGATCTTAAGTTTACAGCAACAGGTTACTTGCCACACATTATATATTACAAAACTTACTGGTAAACTGGCTAACCGGATAACTAATATCCTATCCGCTAAACGCTGTACGCTCTATGCTAACTATATTCTAACGATTAATTATTGAGCTAATTGAATGAGTGGGAGGCGAACAACTAATGAGCAATCCTAAACTGACTTCTCCTACAGAAGTTACCAGACTTCTTACTAAATACGATTTTAAGTGCAAAAAAAGGTTAGGCCAAAATTTTTTAGTAGATCAAAACACCTTGCAAATAATTATTAATTCACTAAAATTAAATAAAGAAGATTGCATTTTAGAAATTGGCACAGGTATTGGAACCCTAACCTCTGCATTATCCCCCTTGGTCAAACAGGTTATATCTGTTGAGAAAGATAAAAAATTAGCTCCCCTCCTAAAAGAAAATCTTTCCTCCTCTAATAATATAGAGATTATTTTTGAAGATATTATAAATTTTAATCTGATTAATTTTTTTGAGCAGAAAAGAAAAAAAGGTGGAAAAATTGAAAAAATAGTGGGCAACCTTCCTTACTACATCTCCATATCCTTAATAAGACAGATTCTTGAACTTAATCAATATTTAAAATTAGCCGTATTCCTGGTCCAGAAAGAGGTAGGAGAAAGACTGATGGCTCAAGCAGGGAACAAAAATTATGGCATATTATCCCTTGTTGCCCAATATTACTCTAGACCCCAAAAAGTACATATTGTCCCTTCTACAGTATTTTACCCCCAGCCTAAAGTGAGTTCGATGATAATAAAATTTGATATCTATAAAAAACCGCGAGTACAAGTAGGTAGCGAAAAACTATTTTTTAATATTATTAGAGCTTCCTTTCAACAAAGGAGAAAAAGATTGATTAATTCTTTGTCTAATTATTTTAAGGGAGAAATCGCTAAAACGGAAATAGAAAATATTTTAACTGAAACAAGCATTGATAAGAACCGCAGGGGAGAAACCTTGACTTTAGAAGAATTTGCTAAGTTAAGCATGGCAATGGGGAATAAATTAGCGTAGAGCGTTTAGCGTATAGTGTATACGTTTAGTTAGCTGGTTAGTTGGTTACCTGGTTAGTTGGTTAAGAAAATAAAAGATAAAAATCAGGAATTAGAATTCAGAAGACAGAGAGAAATATTGATGAGTCATTTGTAACAAGTAACCAGTTTTTATAAACTTAAAAATATAAACTCATTACTCATTGGGTATCACTTATAACTGTATTTTTTTCTATTTTCTGTATTTTTTCTTCTTTCTCCTGGTTTTTCTTTACTATATACTACATACTATATACTATAATGCTATTCTATACGCTAAACGCTACCCGCTCTACGCCATAGTATATGCTAACGACTGATTCTGACTGGCTGATCGGTCGACTGGCAGACCGGGTAACGGGTTAACTAATTTAATCGGTAAATTAGCGAATTAGTACATTCGTATTGTTTTTAATTGGTAAATCGGCCAATCGGTCAATTGGTGGATTATTAGGTTTTTTTGACAATAAAATTCTATCATGTTATAATTTTTTCAACTAAAACCTTATATAAAAGAACAGGGAATTGACAGTGCTAACTATTAACATTGCAGAAACTAAAGGCAGATATAATTCATTGAGAAGAGAAAAATTTAAATATTAAATAGATTATTCCAGAAACACAGTAGTTATTATTGCTGTGTTTATTTTTTAATAAATACTTAAACATTTACTGAAATAGGGAGGTAATAGCAACTATATGAATAGTCTGGAGTAAATTAGTTAAAATGAATGATTAGGAGGTTATAGTTAGGAGTACAACTTTATTTTATTAAGCCAGTAGGCTTGGTTGCAGATTAACAGGGATAGATTGCATATATAACAAGCAGCTACAGATAAGAAATACAGTTAATTGTAATAATTTTAAAGACTAAAATTGAAAATAAAAAAAGGCGGTGTATTAAGTGGAAATTACAGATGTTAGACTTAGAAAAATAGAAACAGAAGGAAA
>DAOUTX010000192.1 GCA_030668465.1 Atribacterota bacterium
AAATAGATTTAGTTCTGGTTGGAGGTAACATAAGACACGGCTACTTCTCAACAATTGGTCCACTCGCAGAAAAAATGTTATCAAATATAAAGGTTACTAAATTTTTCTTCTCCTGCACGATGTTAGATACAAGAGGTATCTATGAATCTAATGTCATGGAAGGGAATATTAAAGTAAAGATGTTCGAAAATTCCAGGCTTCATTATCTTCTGGTAGATTCCAGTAAATTTGATAAGGCATCTATCTTCCGGACAACTGGTATTGAAAACGTAGATACAATAATAACAGATAAACCATTACCAAAAGAATATCTTGATAAATTGAAAAATAAGGATATCGAGATTATTACTCCTCTTGAAATAGATTAATTGATTGAACAATCAAATTTATTTTTTTATATATTTTCTTATAATATATCCTCTCTTTTTTCAACCGACCATTCCCTCGTCTAAAACATCTGACTCCTCCTACTTCCTACCATATAACGGACCGAAGTTATTACAAGCTCTAAAGTCTGCTCCTTCTAAATCAAAAGTACCGAAAGAAGCCCAGGCTTTAGGTCTGAAGATTTTCTCTTGGAGGACATTGTGCATACCTACCGGTATCCTGAGCATGGATGCAAGAGTAATCAGGTCTTTTCCGATATGTCCATAACTGATCGCTCCATGGTTAGCTCCCCAGTTGTTCATCACCGAATAGACATCTCTAAAGGCTCCCTTACCAGTTAGAATAGGGGCAAACCAGGTGGTGGGCCAGGTGGGGTCAGTGCGCTCATCTAAAATATGATGAATCTGGGGAGAGAGATCTATGGTATAACCTTCGGCAATCTGGATTATCGGTCCTAATCCTTTGATCAGGTTAATTCTTACCATGGTTACCGGCATGACACCTTGAGTATAGAAAGTGGAGGAATACCCTCCTCCCCGGAAATACTCTAAATTAGCCGGACTCCATTTAGTGTTTTTTAAGCATCTTTTTACTTCTTCTTCGGTTATCTCCCAGAAGGGTTTCATGGTCGATTTTCCATCTTCCTTCTGCTGGCCGGTAGCATCCAGGGTGGTAGCACCGGAATTGATCAGATGAAGAATTCCATCTTTGGCTAAGCCAGTCAACTCTTTCCCGGCCACTCTCTTTACGGCCTCAGGACTCCAGTAAGTTCGGATATCGGAAAAGATCTGGGCTCTATCGGTTAAAAGATGGTTAAATAACATGGAAATACCATTTAAGCTGTCATTTTCCGTAGCAAAGACAAAAGCCTCTCTTATCCCGTTCCAGTCAAAGGAAGTGTTTAAGATAGTCTCCATGAAGTCTCCGTTGGGAAGATAATCAGTCCATTGTCTCTGGCCTTGAAAACCAGCTGCAAGGGAATTGTGGCCATCAGCCTCCTCGGTAAATCCCAGTGCAGCTAACTTTGGATTGCCGACCATTAAATCACGAGCTATCGAAGTCATCTTGATTACCATCTCCCACTCTCTATCCTTTTGGGAACGGGAGTGTTTTATCTCTTTTTTATTGCGATCTTCTCCTTCCGGACAATTTTTCTTAACCCAATGAAGGGCTTTTTCATATTCTTCTTTATCGTAAATCTCTTCTTCTACTCTTCTTATTATCTCGGTCATATCTACATATTCGTTTCTCATCCCCAGATAATCCTGGAAGAAGTCGGGGGAAATCTGGGAACCGGCAATCCCCATAGAGACACTGCCGATAGAAAGATAAGATTTCCCTCTCATGGTGGCTGCAGCCAGTCCGGCTTTGGTGAATTGTAATAATTTTTGTTCTACGTCTTCAGGGATACTATTATCATTTTGATCCTGAACATCTTTACCGTAGATACCAAAAGCCGGCAGTCCTACCTGGTCATGGCCGGCAAGGGCAGCAGAGAGATATACTGCTCCCGGTCTTTCGGTTCCGTTAAATCCCCAGATAGCCTTGGGGATAAGAGGGTCCATATCTATGGTCTCCGTCCCGTAACACCAACAGGGAGTTACACTTAGAGACACTCCTACTCCTTCTTGGGCAAATTTGTCAGCACATCTGGCGGCTTCAGCTATTCCGCCGATGGTAGTATCAGCTATTACACATTCCACCGGTAAACCATTAGAATACCGTAGTTTTTTGCTAATCAAATCTGCGGTAGACTTTGCCATGCGCATAGTCTGTTCTTCTAAGGATTCTCTAATCCCCTTCCTGCGTCCATCGATGATGGGACGAATCCCGATCTTGGGAAGTCTTCCCGGTAGTCTTTTTTGGATATTTGACATATCTAAACCCCCTTAATTATTAAAACTAATTCAAAAAAGTTAAAATCTTAAGTTGAATTTCTTTATAACATTTCAAAATAATGGTGATCTAATTCGCTTAGAGTTTTTATGTATTTTTATTCTAATACTTACAAATTATTTTGTAAAGATTTATATCTCGGGATTAAAAACAAAATATACAATAAAAACAATAACGGAAATAACAGTATATGATGTCAGTGAATTATTCACATATAATCTCTCCTTCTTATAATTTTGTGGTATGTAAATTGGGATAATAAATGGAGGAGGTAAAATAAAAAGTGTAAAAAGAGCTGCTTTAAACACTTCACCTAACCCTAGCACTTTATCTATAAATAT
>DAOUTX010000159.1 GCA_030668465.1 Atribacterota bacterium
ATGTGATGACCTGTGGAGAGCATAGCTACTCTATTGATTTGACTATTGCTCTGGGCCATATGAGTTTAGAGGCAGCCTCCCTGGGATTGGGGACTTGCTGGATTGGTGCTTTTTATCAGGATCAGGTTAAAGAGATTTTAGGTGTACCAGAGGGTGTGAGAATTGTGTCTCTTATGCCTTTAGGGTATCCCAAAGAATTAGGTGCCAAAACCGAAAGAAAACCTTTATCAGAAATTATTTGCTATAACAAATATACTTCATAGACATTGTCAGGGAACGGTCCTTTGACAAACTTTAATTATAATTTGTAGCAGAACGGCGTTGCCGTGATAAAGTTTTAACCAAATATAAGATTTGTGCCAAGCGCTCACCTTTTTCATATTTCTTTCCAATCTTTTTAGATTACCCCACTAAATTTATATTAACTTTTTACCGGGACTCCATAGGGGCCATCGGCTAAATAGGCTATTCTTGTTTTTTCTTGTCCGGCGCTTTTTAATTCACATATTGCTGCTTCCACCGCTTTTTCAATCACTTGAGCAGCATTCTTAAAATTACCTTTGTATCTTTCAGATCTGGGAAGAAATATGTTTCCATCAACCCCAGGAATAATTTTGTAATCATTAAAAGAAAGCCGAGGACTGTAATAAATAAAATTATCTTGGGGGATTTTATCAAATAAACGACACCACATTTGCACTTGCCATTGATCAGGAATAAAAGTCCAATCAGGTGATAAAATCAAATGATTAAATTGTTTTGCTCCTATTATTTTTAATAGATGTAAAACTGTTTTATATTTCTCGCTACCAATTAAATCCTTATCATTATTATTCGCTATCATAATTAATTTACCATTGGGTTTTAAAGCTGGGATAGCAACTATTGCAGTTTTGGCTGTTTGGTATTGGTTAATGCCTACAAAGCCAGCATGAGTAATAACAATATCATATTCTTTATCCAGGGGTGTAGTAACGTATTTTATTATCTGTTTTACTGCTTGTTTATGAGCTTCTTCTAAATCTCCGGCAAATACTCCCGTTAGCTTAAAATCTTGGTCAAGAGTAACATTGAGAATATAATCTGCTCCTGCTTTCTTGGCTACTTCTAAAGCCTCTTGGTGACAGGGATTATCATTTATAATTAAATCATTAGCCTTCGGAGAAGCTAACATAGGTGCCCCGTGGAATATATAGATGCTTTCTTCTCCTATGAGTCCCGGACAGATTGATTTTCTTCCTCCTGATGCACCGGCCATAAAATGTGTTTCTACTAAACCGGTAAGTATTTTAATATCTGCCTCCATGTAATCACCATTAATATATACTGAACTACCACGAATAGTCTTGCCTAAATATGTTAAATTATTTTTGTCTCGACAATTATGGTTTTTTATAGGAATTCTATAGTCAAATACCCGAGAGTCCAACATCTCTCTTAATTCTTTTTCGGATAATGGTCGATGAGTACCGGTGGCTACTAAAATAAGCATTCTTTCTTCAGGTATATTATGAGCTAAAATCTTTTCAAGTATTGGCCATAATATTCCTGCTTTACCTTTGTAAGGGACAGGACGAGTATTATCAGAAATTACTACTACTACCTTTGCTTCTGGGTTTTTCTTTAGTTTTTGCTCAATAATTTGGTCCAAACTTCGGCTACTTATAGAATCTATCAAGGCTTTTTGAATAAAAAAAGCAGGGTTTCTCAGTGGTTTGGGTTGCTTGGTGGATAAAATTTCTGTATTGTCCGGAAGATTTACTTCTACCATTTCTTTCCCTAATTTTATAGAAATTCTTTTCATTTTCATACCTTTTATTCTTTTATTTGAGTTTTCTTATATGTGTATAATTTATCTGAATATTATATTCAATGATATCACAACCTGGAAGACTTTTCATTATCTTCGAAAAAAGTTTTCTTAAGCACCCCCGTAGGTTGGGATTTAGGATACAGCGGCGATATTTTTTATTAATTTGTTCTGAGCAACGCACAAAACAAGCTTGATGTAATGTTATTTTGTGATATAATATAATATAACTTGTCAGACAATATAACAAATAAGACAAATAATGTATAAAAGGAGGTGGTTGACAAGGCATATCTCTGGTTCTTCCTTTTATTTAAGGAAGAAATGAAAGTATTTTAGCTTATATTTGGTGAGTTTTAAAAATTATGTTAAAAGGAGTGTTTGAAAATGAAGAAATTGAATTACGTGATAATGATTAATTTGGTTTTGATTTTTGCATTGTTATTTAGCGTAACTATCATTGGAATGAGTGCCGATGAAGTGATTAATTGGAGACTACAATCCATGTGTGCAGCGGGTGATTTTGGATTTGAGGGTGCTAAAAGGTTTGCCGAACAAGTGACCGAAGCCAGTGCCGGACGTTTGGTGGTTAAAGCCTTCACTGCAGGAGCCATTATCCCTGCCGGAAAAGAGTTTGACGGAGCAATTGCAGGCTCGGTAGAGGCAGTTCATGTATCCGGTGGCTGGGCTGTCGGTTACGTCCCCGCAGGTGTCTTTTACACCAACTGGGTAGGTGGTCATACCGGTAATCAGTTGATGATGTGGTTGGAATACGAAGGGAAGGAATTGGCTCGAGAATTATATGAACCCATTGGTGTATACTTTGTTGATCAATTAACAGTACATCCGGCAGAGGTTTGGTGTCATAGTAAAAAACCTTTAAATTCTGTTGAGGATATTAAAGGACTTAAGATCAGAATGGGAACAACTGCTCTTAATTCAATTTTTAAAGAAATGGGAGCAGCACCGGTTTTCCTCCCCGGCGGTGAAATTTACGAATCAGCAAAACGTGGAATCCTTGATGCCTTTGAATATATTACTCCTTCATTAAATTGGGGTATGGGTTTCCATGAAGTAACCGAATATATGTATATATCATCTTCCCGCGCTCCCAGTGATGCTCAATCCCTGTATGTGAACATGGATGTATGGAATGTACTTCCTCCGGATTTACAGAAGATTGTAGAATTGGTTGCACACAAAGTATCCCATGAATTCTTTACCGAGTCGGTTGTTCGTGATTCTACAGCATTGGAGAAATATAGGGAATATGGCACTATTGTGGAGAAATTACCCAAAGATATTGAAGAATTATTATTTGAGAAAGCAAATGAGTACTATGCTGCAGAATCTGCCAAAGATCCCGCCGGTTATAGGAAAGTATATGAATCGGCTCTCAGATTTAAA
>DAOUTX010000056.1 GCA_030668465.1 Atribacterota bacterium
ATCTCAAAGGTACGAAAAACCGGTCTTTGTTCTTCGTTATCCGATAAAATGCAAAGCTTTCTACATGGAACCTGACCCCCAAAGACCTGAAGTTGCTTTATGCGCAGATTTGTTAGCCTCAGAAGGGTATGGTGAAATTATTGGAGGAGGGCAGCGGATTAACGATTACAATTTATTGGAAAAAAGGATAAAAGAACATAATTTGCCTCGGGAAAGCTATGAATGGTATTTAGATTTAAGGAAATACGGGTCAGTCCCTCATTCTGGATTCGGTTTAGGGATAGAAAGAACTGTTGCCTGGATATGTGGTTTGGATCATATTCGCGAAACAATTCCTTTCCCGAGAATGCTGAACAAGATTTATCCCTAAAAATAGCGTGTAGCGTTTAGCGTGAGCGGATACATTTGGTTACCTGGTTAGTTGGTTAAGAAAAATAAGTCAGGAACAAAATTAGTATATGGTATATAGTAAAAAACTTAGAATCCGGTAGTTAGAATTTAGAATAGGGTGAGTCCAAAATAAAAAATAAAAAATATTGGAATCTTTACGCGATACGCGATACGAAACACAAAGGAGTATAGACAAATAAAATGACAAAAACGGAAAAATATATAGAACCTAAAGGCTCTTGGAAGAAAACTCATTCTTGTGGAGAGCTTAGTAAAAATAATATTGGAAAAGAAGTAATATTAATGGGCTGGGCTCAGAGCAGAAGAGATCATGGTGGTTTGATCTTTATAGATTTAAGGGACCGTGAAGGAATATCACAAATTGTATTTGACCCAAAAAATTCTGCTGAAGCACACAAAAAAGCCCATATCATTAAAAATGAGTATGTACTTGCAGTTAAAGGGAAGGTTGTTTCTCGTTTAGTTGGTTCTGAAAATCCTAATATGCCAACCGGAGAGATCGAAATCAAAGCCAGCCAGGTAAAAATATTAAACGTTTCCGACACCCTACCTTTTAATATAGATGACAAGATAGAGATAAGTGATAATTTGAGATTAAAATATAGATATCTGGATTTAAGACAGTTAAAGATGCAAAAAAATTTGCGATTACGACACCAGGTCTGTATGGAAATTAGAAATTACTTAAATAGTAAAAGCTTTTTAGATGTAGAAACACCCTTTTTAACTAAGAGTACACCGGAAGGGGCAAGAGATTATATAGTTCCCAGTAGAGTGAATCCGGGTAAATTTTATGCTCTGCCTCAATCTCCTCAATTATTTAAACAATTATTAATGGTTGCAGGATTTGAAAAATATTACCAGATAGTAAGGTGTTTCCGTGACGAAGATTTAAGAGCTGACCGAGCACCAGAATTCACCCAGCTTGATATGGAAATGTCTTTTGTTGATAGAGATGATATATTCAACTTAGTAGAGGAAATGTTTGCCTATTTATTTAATAAATTGTTTCACATCAAAATAAAAACACCTTTTAGTAAAATGGATTATCAAGAAGCAATTTCCAGATATGGAGCAGATAAACCAGACTTAAGATTTGGAATGGAGATAATAAATTTAACTGAAATATTTCAAAAAAGTTCCTTCAAAGTATTTGGAGAAGTGATTCAAAATAAAGGGAAAATATGTGCCATTAAAGTTGAGAGTGATAAGGAATTTTCCCGAAAAAAACTTGATGACTTACAATTATTTAGTACTTCATTTGGTGCAAAAGAACTATCATATATAAAAATTAAAGAAGGAAAAGATTTTCAATCTTCCATAGCCAAGTTTCTTTCTCCCGAAGAGATAGAAAAAGTTAAACTTAAAACTAATGCTAACCCGGGAGACCTTATATTAATTGCTGCTGAACAGGAGGAAATAGTTTATAAATCATTAGGAAATTTAAGATTAAAATTAGCGGATGATTTAAATCTTGTTAATCAGGATAAAAAGGAATTTAATTTTCTCTGGGTTACAAATTTCCCTTTGTTAGAACATAATCCGGAGGAAAAAAGATATGAAGCAGTTCATCATCCTTTTACGGCACCCCTGGATGAAGATATTAAATTATTAGATACTAATCCCTTGAAAGTACGTTCAAAAGCATATGATTTAGTACTTAACGGAAACGAAATCGGAGGAGGAAGCATCAGAATACACAATACAGACCTTCAAAAAATAGTTTTTAAATTATTAGGGATAGATAATAAAAAAGCTGAACAAAAATTCGGATTCTTATTACAAGCTTTAAAATATGGAGCACCGCCACACGGGGGGATTGCCTTTGGTTTGGATAGGATGGTTATGCTTTTAGCCGGAGCTTCCTCAATCAGAGAAGTAATTGCCTTTCCCAAGACCCAAAAAGCTACCTGTCTGTTAACTGATGCTCCATCTGAAGTAGATTTGAAGCAATTAAAGGAGCTTTATATAAAATTAGATATACCTCAGTGAGTACGAGATAGCATTATTAACTAAAAAGTTAAAGACAAAAACGAAAAACCATAATTCAAAACTAAAAACTTTTTTCTCTTAATTTTGAATTTTAAGTTATGGCTTTACATTTTGCTCTTTTAATTTTTCGCTTTCTTACTATACGCTATGCGCTCCACGCTATTCGTTATCTTGCTATATACTATATACCAGATACTGTTTTGAATATTGAAAGATACAGTAAGGTGTGATATTATAAGGACAAAGAAAATATATGAATTACCCTGCTGTGCTCGTGCTGACTAATTAAGTTTTGAACCAACACTTATATAAAAGGGATCGAGCTCTAAATGTTATGTGTACGCCTGAGGTATGTCTCCTTCAGCTTGAAGTAAGGCAAATATCTAACGTTGACTAATTTAGTTGACGTGGAAACGTAAAACATTTAGGTAGATACCCACCTGTTTGGGGACAGGTATCAAAACCTAAAGCACACGACATAGCGGGGTTTTATATTTAACTATGATAATTTTGACAAAAATAGTAAATAAATATATTATATAATCATTAAATTTTATATGACATTTTGATATTTAGTAATATTGTACTTTTTTAATAATAGTCAGGGGTCTCAGGGGGAGAATCCCCCTGATTATTCTGTTATGAATAAAGAAGAAATACGGAGAAAAATACTAAAAAAAAGACTTTCCCTACTTTCTGAAGATATAAGGGATAAAAGTCAACAAGTATTTTTAAACCTGACCGAGACCGTAGAGTATATAAATTCCCGTAATATTATGTTTTATGTTGCTACCAGAAGTGAAGTGCAGACAGAAGAAATGATTAAAACATCTATTAAAATGGGTAAAAATATTTTTGTTCCCACTATTTTACCAGAATGCCTTAACTTAGCTCCTTCGAAAATATTTGATTTTGATATTGAATTAGAAAAAGGCAAAAAAGGTATTTTAAAGCCGAAAAAGGAATATTATAGATTATTCCCTTCAGAAAATATTGATTTAATAATAGTACCCGGAGTCGCTTTTGATTTAAGCGGGAATAGAATTGGCAGAGGTTTCGGATATTACGATAATTTTTTAAGAAAAGTTCCCTCTTCTGCCAAAATTGTTGCTTTAGCTTTTGAAATGCAGATAGTAAAAAAAATACCCAATGATAAAAATGATATCCCGGTACATAAAATAATAACCGAAAAAAGAATAATAATTAGCATATAGCGTATAAAATTAGTTAGTTGGTTACTTGGTTAACTGGTTAAGAAAATTGAATTCAGAAGACAGAAAAGAGAATTCAAAATTCATATCTCGTAAATTATTAAATAGAGGATAATCTTATTACTCATTACTTATCACTTAATTACTGTACTTTATACGCGATATTAAATAACTGTATGCTATACTTTATACGGGAAAAGGAAGGATGTAAGTACTATGGAGTTAACTAAAAAGAATGAAACAGAAAAAGTAGAAAAAAATTCTAAAGAAGAAATGAATGAAATGATTAACCAATCTTTAGAAAAATTTAAAAAAATTAAAAGAGGAGACATAGTTAAAGGGCAGATAATGAAAGTCGACAAAGATGGATATTTGGTCGATATGAAATATAAAATGGAGGGACATCTTCCCAAAACCGAAAAATCACTCTTTTCTAAAGAAGAAGGAACCATAACCCACACTTTAGAGATTGGTGATGAAGTTTATCTGTATGTTACTAATGTCGATGAAAAGAATGGAAATATTGCTTTATCAAGAGAGAGGGCTAAATACTTTCAACTATGGGAAAAACTTAATGAAATATACAGAAAAAAAGAGAAAATTAATGCAGAAGTGATAGAAAAAAATTCAAATGGATTAATTGTTAATATAGGATTAAAAGGGTTTGTTCCTAAATCTCAGATCGAAACCAAATTTATAAAAGATGAGGATTTAGATAAGTATATAGGTAAAAAAATAGATTTTGTTATAATTAAGCTGGAAAAAAGGGAGAACAAAGTTATTCTTTCTCATCGTCTAATTGTTGAGAAAGAGCGTAAAGTAATGTATAAAAAAACATTAGCTGATTTATCAATCGGACAAGAAAAAGAAGGGATTATAACTAATATTACTAAATTTGGAGCATTTGTTGATATAGGTGGAGTCGAAGGGTTGCTTCATATTTCAGAAATTACCTGGCGCGACCTGAAGGATGCTACTAAATTACTAAAGGTTGGAGACAAAATAAAGGTAAAAATTATTAACTACAATAAGGAAAAAGAAAAAATATCTCTGAGCATAAAACAATTTTCTCCGAATCCTTGGGAGAATGTTAAAGAAAAGTACTCTATTGGTGACGAAGTAGAGGGAAAAGTTATAAAAATTAAAGATTTTGGTGCTTTTGTTGAAATAGAAGAAGGCCTTAATGGCTTATTGCATATTTCAGAAATGGCCTGGGCATATGTAAAGAATCCTTCAGAATTAGTTTCCGAAGGAGAAGTTTTAAAATTGAGAATTTTAGAGATCGAACCTGAAAAAAAGAAAATATCTTTAGGTTTAAAGCAATTATTAGCTAATCCCTGGGAGGATGTTAAGAAAAAATATCCTATCGACTCTGTCGTGGAAGGGAAAATCACTCAAGTAACTTCTTATGGAGCTAATGTAGAGCTGGAAGCAGGCGTATCCGGAACAGTTCATTTGTCCGAGATTGATTGGGAATATGTGGAAAGACCTTCCGCAATATTTAAAAAATATATGGTACTTCCGTTAAAAGTAATAAAAATAGATGAGGACGCTCACTTAATATTTTTAAGTAGAAAAAGAACTTTATCCAACCCGTGGGATGATATAGATAAATTATATAAGATAGATTCTATTGTAAAAGGCAAGGTAATAAGAGTAAGAGATTTTGGAGCATTTGTTAAATTAGATAAGGGAATAGAGGGATTTGTGCCCGTGTCTGAAATAGACTGGGAGAGGATTAATCATCCGAGTGAGAAATTAAAAAAAGATAAAGAATATGAGTTTAAGGTAATAAAAATAGATAAAGAAAAATTACAGCTGACTTTAAGTAAAAAAAGATTGTTACCAGACCCCTGGGTAGAGGTTAAAAAGAAATATGCGGTTGGAGCTTTAGTGGAAGGAAAGGTAGTGAATCTTACCGATTTTGGAGCTTTTGTAAATTTAGAAGAAAGTATTGATGGCTTAGTCCCCTTATCAGAAATATCCCATAAAAAAATAGATAATCCGGAAAGCGTTCTTTCGGTGGGAGAAGAAGTGACAGCTTTGGTGATAAAATTAGATAGTCGAAGGAAAAAGATAAGTTTAAGTATTAGAAGAGCTGAAAAAGAAGAACAAAAAAGATTTCTGAAAGAGCATAACAAAAAACAGAGTGTAGATAAAATATTATTCAAGGATTTATTTGGAGACTTGTTTACAAAAAAATAAATTAGTCGTTAATGAATATGATGGGAGTTAAATAAATGGAAATGCCCAAAAAACCCTATACTAATAAAAGAATTGGAGATATTTTAATTGAACAGGGATTAATTTCCTCTAAACAATTAAAAGAAGCTCTTGAAATGCAAAAAAACGGCAATAAAAAACGATTAGGTGAAATATTCGTTGAAATAGGGGCTATAAGCAGAGAAGAACTATATGGGATCTTGCAATATGTTTACGAAACAGAATATGTAGACCTATCAAATTATGTAATAGACCCGGAAGTTATATCTCTTATAACCGAGAAAACCGCCTTACGGTTTAAAATAATCCCCATAAGCAAAAATGATGATGAATTAGTTATTGCTATGGCTAACCCATTAGATGTTTATGCTATAGATTTTGTAAGAGATCATACTAAGATTAAAAAGATTAAGTCATTGCTGTCCTCTGAAGAGGGTGTTCTAAATGCTATTACTAATTATTATGAATTGGGCGAATATGATGACATAATTGAAAGATTGGGCGAAGAAGTAGTATTTAAGGAAGAGGAAGATGAGGAAGATTCCAAAAAATTAGAAGCAATAAGCAGGGAAGCCCCTATTATACAGTTGGTAAATATGTTAATTGTGCAGGGTGTTAAGGACAGAGCAAGCGATGTCCATATTGAACCAAATAAAATGGGGCTTTTAATTCGTTTCCGTATTGATGGAATACTTCACGATATTAGAACATTACCCAATACAATTAAATCCGCGGTTATATCTCGGATAAAAATATTAGCCAAGATGGATATTGCTGAAAGACGTCTTCCTCAAGATGGACGTTTCCAGGTAAAGTTCGGAACCAGGGAAGTTGACTTAAGAGTTTCTACTATCCCTACTGTGTTCGGGGAGAAAGTTGTTTTAAGATTATTGGATAAAAGTAAAGGATTGATAAGATTAGAACAACTTGGATTCATCCCTGAGCAATTAAAAGAATTTGAATTGATAATTTCTAAATCTTATGGAATAATTTTGCTTACCGGACCTACTGGCAGCGGAAAAACTACCACTTTATATGCCGCTTTAAACGAAGTAAATTCTAAGGATAAGAATATTATAACTG
>DAOUTX010000154.1 GCA_030668465.1 Atribacterota bacterium
CAAGAGCTTCGTATAATAAGCTCCGGTTGATACACAAAACACGGCTTCTTTACCTTCCCGTTAATCATATCCGCTATCATACGTGCAACCCGTTTACCCATCTCTTCTTTTGGATGTTTAACAGTTGTCAATTTTACCTCGGTAGCAACTGCTAAATTTGAATTGTCGTATCCTACTAATGAAATATCTTCGGGAATCCTTAAATTACTACGACGAATAGCCTCTATAACCTGAATAGCTATTTGGTCATTATAACAAATAATAGCAGTTGGTCGATTTTTCTTTTTCAACAAGTTTATTGTAAAATTGTATGGGTAAGAAAACATCTGCTCAGTTATGTAATTGCCTAAAAATTCATTATTTATAGTAACATTATATTTCTTTAAAGCAGATAAAAAACCGGCCTGTCGTTTTATACCTTGTAAATCATCAGATAAAAATATTCCAGCTATATCTTTATGACCTAGCTTTAATAAATATTGTGTAGCAATAAAGCCACCTTTTTCGTCATCCATAATTACATATGCAGAATCTAAATCAGGATATGTGGCATGTAATAGTATATATGGGATATTGCGTTTATCTAGTTCCTGAAAGTATTTTTGATTGATATTTGGTTTAGCACTTTTTGTTGGCTCCACAATTATACCAGATATATCTTGTTCTAAGAATCTTTTCATACATTCTTCTTCTTTGTGTTTATTATTGCCTGTGCTGGCAATACTAAACGAAAAACCTGATTCACATAATGTTTCCTCAATACCTCTAATAATATAGGGGAAAATATAGTTAGAAATATATGTGGTTAGAACAGCTATTTTCTGCTCTTTTTTACTTCCTCTGTAAGCGCAAAAAGTACCTTTCCCCTGTTCTCTATATATCCATCCTTCATTTTCTAACTCACTAAAAGAATGACGAACAGTATGTCTGCTTATTTTAAACTGACGGACAAGATCACTTTCTGAGGGCAACTTTTGCGCCGGAATAATATCTCCATTTTGAATCATCTGCTTTAGATATTCTTTTAGTTGATAATATTTTGGTAAATACTTATCGGGTTTTACCATTTTTACTTTTCTCCAAATTAATAAAAAATAAATTGCATATTCTATTTTTTTTTATTTT
Source organism: Atribacterota bacterium (assembly GCA_030668465.1). Lineage (GTDB taxonomy): Bacteria > Atribacterota > Phoenicimicrobiia > Phoenicimicrobiales > Phoenicimicrobiaceae > Sediminicultor. Next base: position 1,126 of record DAOUTX010000154.1, read on the forward strand.
ATTGCCTCTAAGAGGTCAAACATTTGCTGCCCATGCTTATAATATTTCCAACTTTAAAATTTAGGAAAATGGATTCTCGTTCCTATATACTAGATTTGAAGGTTGATTAAAAGCTATATCACTTATAGGTAACATTTTCATAGCTTCAAATAAAACCTTGCCTACATGTTTAAATGCTATACCTGTATGATGAGGAAATCTTTTGGCAATAAGTATATGGCGATAGAACCTGGCCATTTCTTTAACAGCAAATACACCAATTCCTCCAAAGGATTTCGGATTTATATCAAGTACTTCACCTTGAGCAATATAGCTCCTCAATTCATAATCAGCTGTACCTTGCAGTCTAAACAGTGTAATATCTCCGGGAATTATGGTTCCTTCAAGGGTACCCCTGGAAATATCAGGGTCCTTATTTGGTTCAAGTAATCTATGCATAATTAATTGATATTTCATTTCAGCATTTTTTATATAACAAATGGGAGTATTTCCACAATGGAACCCCATGAATAGGTCGTTTAGTTTATAATTCTTTACCTTTTCGACATTCTCTTCATACATATCCTTTGGTACTGTATTGTTTATATCAAGTAATGTTGCCGGCAAATTAGTAGCAAGAGTAATTATATATTCACTTAAGGCACCATATATATCTGTTTCGCAAGATATGGGTATTCCTCTCATAGCAAACCTTGAATTCACATAACAAGGTACAAACCCAAATTGAGTTTGGAAGGCAGGCCAACATTTATTAGCAAAGATCGCAAATTCAGATGCACCAAGGTTCTGCTCTATCCAATCTTTCAATGTGAGCTCATACTGTGCAAGTTTGGGTAGTATTCCTGAATACCTGTTTCCATTTTCCAGTTCTTTTTCCATATTTTTAACTACTTCCGATATCCTTGAATCATTTTCATGATTGTTAAAAGCTTCGAAAAGATCCAACTCTGAATTTTCCATTATTTCTATACCTAAATCATACAGAGGTTTTATAGGCGAATTACATGCAAGGAAGTCCTGAGGTCTTGGACCAAAGCTTATTATCTTGAGTTTTTTAAGCCCAAGTAATATTCTGGCTATATTTTCAAAGTCCAATATCATTTCTGCTATCTCTTCAGGCGTACCAACAGGATATTCAGGAATATAAGGACTTAATTTTCTTAGTCCCAGATTATATGAAGCGTTCAGCATACCACAGTATGCATCTCCGCGACCACTTACTAAATTCTCTCCGGTTTCTTCTGCTGCAGCAACAAACATAGTAGGTCCTGAGAACTTTTGAGCAAGCATTGTTTCTGGGCCTTCAGGGCCAAAATTACCCAGATATAATACTAATGCATTAACTTCTGCCTCTTCCAAATCTTTTAAGGCATTTAAAACATCTTTTTCGTTTTCAACAGCTGTTTTAATTTCCTTAATCAAAATTCCCTTTTTACTACACGCCTTCATAACAGCTTTTCTCCTACTTTTACTAAGTTCAACAAGAAAACAGTCACGACTTACAGCAACTATCCCAAGTTTTACTTTAGGAATGTTAATCATTTAAACCCTCCCTTAAATATTAATAACCCAATGACACTTTTTTAATAAAATACCCATACTACTTAATAATAAGTCTTTCTTATGGTGTTTACCATAACCCAAAAATTGTTCATAGGTGTATCAAGCTGTATATTATGCGTCGGACCTATAACTAAGCCTCCCTGCTTACCCACCAGATTAATTCGAGACAATACCTCTTTTCTTACTTCGCCCGGTGAGCCAAAAGGCAGGGTATACTGTTCATCCAATGTACCCCAAAAACACAATTTATCTCCATATTCTTTTTTTAATTTATAAGGATCCATGGCAGCAGGTTGTATGGGATTCAGAACGTCTACCCCGATCTCTATTAAATCTGGTATAATAGGATAAATTACACCATCAGAATGGTAAGCTACTTTTAAAGTAGGATTGATTTTTTTTATTTCAGAAATAAAATTAGCCATCTTTGGTTTAAAAAAATTCCTCCAAATTTGTGGCGAAAACATCATTGCCTTTTGTGTTCCAACATCATCCACTATCCAAATCATATCGACTCCCATCTCAGTTAATTTTTTTGCAGCGGTAAGATGGTAATGATAAGGTATATTTAATATTTCTTCAGCCAAGCCAGGATTTATTATAAAATCCATCAGTAGCTTTTCCATTCCCCTTAATGCCCAAGCAGTTTCAAAAATTGTGGTTACAG
>DAOUTX010000002.1 GCA_030668465.1 Atribacterota bacterium
ATTGCCGGGAAAAGGATGGGACAGATAAATATTCCTTCATCATTAACCATTTTACATAATTTTAGAGTATCTTCCTCTTCACCGACCAATATAGGAACAATACTGGTGGTGCTGTTCATTGTATTAAAACCCATAGAACTTAGCCCGTCTTTAAATTGTTTGATATTTTTCTGTAAATTTGCTATGCGCTCAGGTTCATCTTCAATAACCTCCAAACAAGCAATAGCGGTAGCAGCTGCCACAGGAGGAAGACTCGCTGAAAATATAAAGGGTCTGGAATTATGTTTTAGATAGTTAATTAAATCTTTTTCGCCTGCTATATAACCTCCAATACTGGGAATAGTTTTACTCAATGTTCCCATGTGAATATCCACAGCTCCTTTTAGTCCGAAATGTTCTTCTATACCATGACCGGTCTTTCCTAATACCCCTATAGAGTGAGCTTCATCCACCATCATCTTAGCATTGTATTTTTTAGCTAAGCGTGATATCTCGGGTAAATTAGCTACATCGCCATCCATACTATATACGGCATCTACAATGATTAATTTATTAACATAACTCCCGGAGTTAGTCAAAATTCTTTCCAAGCTTTCCATATTATTGTGCAAGAATGATTTATGATGGGCTCCCGAAAGGAGACATCCATCGATTATACTAGCATGATCCAATTTATCAATTACAACCAAATCCCCTCTCTGACAAAGAGTAGTTATAACTGCTAAATTAGTTACATAACCACTACTATAAGTAATTGCATCTTCTGCACCTTTAAATTTTGCAATCTTTGCTTCTAATTTTTCATGTATCTTGGTAGTACCAGCCAATAGTCTAACTCCTGCAGCACCTGTGCCATATTTTTCAATAGCCTCAATGGCAGCTTTTTTTATCTTGGGATGAGTAATCAATCCCAAATAATTATAAGAAGCAAACATTATCATCTCCCTACCATCGATAGTTACTCTTTCTCCAGAAGCTCCGTCAATGCTTTTTAAGTAAAAATACCGTTTTTCATCTTTCATCTTTTTCAGTCTTTGATTAAGTACGTTTATTTTTTCTTTTAAGGGGATTGCCATTCCTCTTCTCCTTTTTAATATTAAATTTTTGCTTAATTTAACTTCTCTATTCTTGGTTTAAAGCCTGTCTTTTCTATTAATTTTAAATAATCTTCCGGTTGTAATTCTTCCGGAGATTTTCCGGATATAGCTACCAGGGTTGCTTGAAATACATTGGTCCCGAAAGACCTTCCTTCAAATTCCGGGGTTGTAGTAATTAAATAATTTACCCCTCTTTTCTTAAGATCCTCTACATTGGAACTGGTAACAGTATTGGTAATAATTGTTTTACCCCCCATATCCCCAGGCATATATTGACTTATACCTAAATAATCACCGGCAATTATATCGGCGTCTTGGAAATATCTAACATATTTTAAATTAGACTTCTCCTGTTTTTCACCGGTTGGATATAAATATTTTATGGGAACGTAAACCAATACAGGCAAAAGTAGCCGAGCAAAAATTTCAATACTTCGAAAAGAATGAAGCGGAATAGGAATGTTTAAACAAAAAATCAAATCTCCAAAAGTCATCTCACATCCTGCTTCTATTAAACCCTCTGCCATACCGAATCTATCCACTGTAATAGTAACCAAAGCTTTTTTTCCTTTAAAAACTATTTCAGTTTGGGTATCAATATATTTCACCACGCTCTTTTCTAATACATATTTTATCCCAGTACCATCTACAATGGGTGTCTTTTTGATAACCTTTACTATTCTTTCTGATTCCTTTATAGTATATCTCTTCCCTTGAGGTCCGGAGTACAAGTATAAGTCTGTTCCACCTAAACTGAAGACATCAACCTTCCCATCATTCTCCTGGAATATTTGTATCATCTTCTTAACATCGCCATCAGTTCCTCTTCTTTCGATTTCGACTCTCTCTCCTAAAACCTCGATCTCGACCTTATGGTTTCTGGTGGAAGAACCCAGACTAACACCTAAAACCTTTTTCATTCTTAAACCCTCTCTTCTTTGGAATTTAAATTAATTTTTAACCTGTTTCACTATTTCTATTATCCTTTCAGGATTAACATTTTTACTCTCTTTAATAGGTGAATGGCCGATAATTATACCAATAACCTGGACACTGAATATTTTCTCTACTACAGGTACTCTCATATCTGAACCCATAAAAATAATTAAATCAAAATCTGCTAAATTAACAATTATTTCTATAATTTCATCAAATAATTCATTTTTCTCTTTTTTCTTTATAAACTCAAAGCGTTCCTCTTGAGTTAAAAGTAAAACATATTCAATCCCCAACTCTTTTGCTAAACGAGTTAACTCTTCCTTGTTCTTAATAGGAAAACCGATTAAGGCAATCTTCTTACCTTTCCTTATCTCTCCTAAACTTTCTAATCTGGAGACAAAGGTTCGTTCAACTCCTAATTTACGGGCTACTCCTTCCTGGGTCACGCCTTTAGTGCGTAATTCTAAAATTTTATTTATTTCTTTATTCAATTTTTCTTTACTTATAACTTTTTCCCCGATTCGAATAAACTGCATCCCTATATAGTCTCCTGTATACATTTTTGTATACACGTAATATAACATAATTTTTTTACATTAGCAAGTTTTTTATTCGTATCTCTTGAAGAGTAGCGTGGAGCGTATAGCGGATTGGATGTAGCAATAAGTAATGATTAATATGTAATGAGTAATATAGAAACGATTAGTTAGTTATATGGTTAGCCGGTTTACTAGTTACCCGAAAAAAATTCGTATCTCGTATCTCGTGAATCGTATCTCGCAAAAAAACAAATAGTTAAAATATTTAAAAGTTAAAAAAGTTGTGTGTTTGAATTTATTTTTCTTTCGAGACACTAGATACTAGATACGAACAACGAAATTGTATCTCGTAAAGAAAATGGAGAGCAGAATAAGAGAGAAACAATTATGATTAATATCTGACAAGTAAATAGTTGCATATTCCAAATTGTAGGTTTTTCTCTTTTTGACATTTAAATACGAACGCAATTCGCGATACAATATACTCGCGACTAAATTAACCAGCAAACCAGTTAACTAAATTAATTGCTAAATTTGACAACTAATACAGTCAGTTAATTGACTAATAAATCAATAGGCAATAAAATATTTATTGTATGTAATTTGAAATTTTTAGTAGTTCATTTTAGTGCTATTGAATAATTCCTCCTCCTATTACTACATCTCCCTGGTAAAATACTGCTGATTGCCCTGGTGTAATCGCTCTTTGCGGTTTTTTAAAATTAATTAGGACTCTGTCTTCACCATAAGAGGAAATAATTGCCGGAGATTTTTTACTATTGTATCTTATCTTTACCTCTGCCTTTATAGAATCTGAAAGTGTATCACCGGAAATAAAATTTAAATCTTCTACTGATAATTTATCTCTATAAAGATCCTTATCATCGCCCAGAGTAATTGCATTTTGGTGGGAATTTATTTCAATTACATACCTACGTTTATTCAAAGATACTCCCAATCCTTTTCTCTGTCCAATAGTATAAAAAGGAATACCTTGATGCTCTCCCAATATTTTTCCTTCTTTATCTACAAACTTGCCAGGTTTGACAGTATCTTCAATATGCTGAGTTAAAAACTTCCTATAATTATCATCCCGGATAAAACAAATTTCCTGACTCTCTTCCTTTTTATAATTATTTAATCCATATTTTTTAGCCAATTCTCTGGTTTGACTTTTCTTAAATTTGCCCAAAGGAAACAAAACGTAGGGCAATATTTCCTGATTTAATCTATAGAGAAAATAAGATTGGTCTTTATTTTTATCTAACCCTCTCTTGAGTAAAAATTTCTTGCTCTTTTGGTCATACTCATTAATGGCATAATGGCCGGTAGCAAGATAATGCGCACCTAAAGATTTGGCTTTATCCCATAATAATCCAAATTTTATTTTCAGATTACAGACTACACAAGGATTGGGGGTCCACCCTATGAGATATTCTTGGCAGAAATAGTCTATAACTATATTCTTAAATTCTTTGGTAAAATCCAGAACATGCCAGGGAATTTTTAGGTTTTGAGCGGCCTGTTCCGCTGATTCCAAATTTTCATTACCTTCATAATGATGGATAGTTATGCCGAGAACATCATAACCTTCTTCTTTTAACAGGGCAGCGGCGAATGAACTGTCCACTCCTCCGCTCATAGCCACTACTACTTTCTTTTTTAAATTTTTAGTCATAGTAGTTTATTCTCTTTTTGTGCTTAGTATTTATCCTTGTATTCTTAGGATTTCTAATTCATCTTCTATTAATGGTTTTACTTTCATGGTTCTGATCAATTCTTTAGATTTACTATAATAATTAATATTGACTTCTTCGTTTTCTTCTTCATTTCTATCGCAATACCTTGCAGTAATCCGACAGGATTTATCGATAAATTCGTTATTTACTTTAGATCTCTTTTTTAACAAAGAAACCGGACCTTTTAAATTTTTAGCTTTAAAAAGAAAGTCTTCATCTTGAAAAAAATTTAGCAGTTGTTCGTTCTCCTCTTTATTTCTTCCTACTACTAACTTAATATCTCTGCTTAACCTGAAGTGCCGGCCTAACTTTAGCAGTTCTATCTCTTCTAAAGAAAAACTTTCCTGAGTAAATAAATCTCTTAATCTTTTAGAAAAAGCCGGCTCAGTTAATTTACAACCTCCAGCCGGTGAAGGATAATCCCTTATCCCCATTTTGGTAGCCAACTCCATCTGTCTTTTTCTCGAGCGGCCAGAAATATCCAGCAATTTATTTCTGTCCACCAATCCCTTTTTTTCGGGAATGGTCTCCGCTAATAATAAAGCAGATAATGGACGAAGAATTCTACCTTCAAACCCTGATTCTCTTTCAATTATATTTAAACTGTTTCTGTTCTGAGACATGGGCCTTTCTCCCAAAACTTCACCACTCAAAACAAAAGAGGCCTCTATTTCATTCATATATTCTCCCGCTTTTTTAAACATAAGGGCATGGCAGTCTATACAGGGATTCATATTCTTTCCGAAGCCATGCCTGGGATTTCTTAAAATCTTCAGTAGTTCCTGGGTTATATCTATAATTTTTAAATCCATATCTATATTTTTTATTGTCGCTAATGTTTTATCTAAACCAAAAAAAGGGCTTTTAAAGTTAATCCCTCTTACCTCTATCCCTTGTTCCTGGATAAGTTTTACCGCTAAAATACTATCCAGGCCACCAGAAAACAAAACAACTGCTTTTATCTTATCTTTCATATTTTTATCCTTCTTTTATTTTTTGGGCTATTTTACACAAATCTTTCAAAGAAGTAGCATCTAATGTTTGGTTTATTCCCTGAGTTATTTCCTCTAATAACACTCTGATGGCGCAATCTTCTATTTTTTTACATTTCTTTGGTGTATTCTTCTTATTTTTTCTGTCGGTTAAAATACAATCAACTAAAACTATCGGCCCCTCAACTGCACTAATTATGTCACCGGCATTAATCTTCTCTGCCTCTTTGGTCAACAAATACCCTCCACCTGCTCCCCTGATGCTTTTTACTAAATTTGCTTTCTTTAATTTATTAAATAACTGTTCTAAATATTGCAGAGAGATCTCTTGTCTTAGAGAAATATTTCTTAAAGAAATCGGCTTTAAATTATTACATTGAATTTGAGCTAAATCTATCATAGCCCGAAGCGCGTACCTTCCTCGAGTTGATAATTTCATTGGTCTTTCTCCTCAATTAATTTAACTTTACTAAAAAATTATATTATTTATGACTATTTTTGTCAACTTTCTCCTTAATAAAACTCGTATCAGGTATCGCGCTAAGAAAAAGAAGGAAAATAAATTAAAGGAAAGTAGCACCTCTCTATATCTTTTTAGTTAATTATACTGCTTGCTTAGTTAGATTAGGTGGTGCAGAAAATCATATTTTTCCTGATTTAACTTTAAAAGCTTTAAAAAATTTACATAATGCTTTATAATATAATGATTTTTGTAAGATTGATATTTATTATATAAAATACAGTAGTTATTTTTTAGAAAATGAAGAGGGGTACAAAATGCAGCAAAAATGATGGAAAGAAGCGATAGTTTATCAAATCTATCCCAGAAGTTTTAAGGATAGTAATGGAGATGAAAGACTAAAAAAGGTCTTCCTAAAGAAAAAATTATGAAAGCTATTCATCGGGTAAGTCGGGATAATGCCCGCACCCCCATGCAGTGGGACGATAGTCCTTATACTGTTTTTACTGCCGATACACCCTGGATAAAAGTCAACCAAAATTATCCAGATATTAATGTTGCACATGATTTAAAAGACTCAAATTCATTATTCTTTTATTACTATTACCAAAAAATAATCCAGCTTAGAAAAGAAAATTTAATTATAGTTTACGGAGATTATCATATAATCTTAGAAGATAACGAACATATTTATGGTTATTTACGTTCTCTTAATAAAGACCGATTACTAATTATTCTTAATTTCTTTTTCAGCCAAACAATTTTTAATCTTCCGACAAATATTAATTACCAAGAAAAAGAGCTACTAATCAGTAATTATAATGTTGAAGAAAAAAAGATATTAAAAATATATATCTACAGCCTTATGAAGCAAGAGTTTATCGGTTATGCTAATTTTCAAGATAAAAAAGGAGCAGATTAATTAATCTCCTCCTTTTTATTTATATTATTTTTTATATTACTCAGTCATTTTACTCACAAGTTATGGCTTCTACCGGGCAACCATCGGCAGCCTCTTTGCATGATTCAATCAAATCATCTGGTACCTTGTTAACCTTTGCTGTTGCTATATCATCCTTCATTTCAAATACTTCAGGACAGGTATCTTCGCATAATCCACATCCGGTACATAAATCTTTATCAACTACAGCCTTCATTTTACATTTTCCTCCTTCTATTATAATTACCAATTTTAAAATTCATTAGGTAATAAAGTGTAAATTCAACACCACTTTAATTTTTATTTTCTCTGTAATTATCGACCAATAGTTTCTTAATTATCTTATCAGATAATTTTACCTATTAAAAGAAGAATTTATTTATAACATAAAAAGCATACCTTAAAAAAAGATAAATTTCAAGTTTTTTATATCCCGTCAATAATCCTTATATCTCATATTCCATAAAATCTTCTGCTAATATAGTTTCAGGAAATACGCTCTGAGCCTCAACAAGTAAATCACTCTCAGTTATTACCAACTTATTATTCGAGCTATATCGAGGACTAATGTGAGTTAGTATCAACTTTTTAACCCGAGCCTGTTTGGCAACCTTAGCAGCTATTGTGGCAGTCGAATGAAAATTTCTCTTAGCCAGGTCTTCTTCCTGTTGGGAAAAGGTTGTTTCATGAATTAAGAGATCGGCACCTTTAGCCAGATGCAATAAATTTTCACAATAGGTAGTATCACCACAAAAGACTATCTTTCTCCCTTTTCTAATTTCGTTTACAAAATACTTACCCTGAAAGATTCTTCCATTTGGTAATTCGACTGTTTTGCCCTCTTTTAGAGTACGATAAATTGGACCAAGAGGAACATTTAATCGACGGGCTTTATCTATTAAAAAATGGCTCCTATCCTTTTTTTCTTCGACAGAATAGGCATAAGTTTTAATATTGTGATTTACCTCTGTGTATCGAACTATATACTCCTCATCTTCCCAGATGATTCCTGCTGATAAATTTAGTGGGATAATTTCTATCTCAATTTCATAAGGGATATAGGTTTTGGTTATATTTAGAGTTTCTTTTAAATATATATCCAGACCTTCGGGACCAAATATTTGAACTTTTTGCTGATTTTTTCCGCCCCTTAAACCCCGGGAAGCCAATAGACCCGGAAGCCCAAATACATGATCCCCATGTAAATGAGAAATAAAAATCTTTTCTAATTTAGATAATTTCAAAGAGGTTTTTTGAATCTGCTGTTGAGTGCCTTCTCCGCAATCCCATAACCATAGTTTGTTTTTATTAATAAAAACAAGAGCAATAGAAGATACATTACGTTTCAAAGTAGGCATGCCCGAACTGGTGCCTAAAAATATAACTTTCATTAATTTTCACCTAATTTCTTCATCATTTCTTCCACACTCAGTAGCTTGGCTTTTTAAAATTTCTATACCGTGCGGTAATGCCTTTAATACTATTTCTAAAGATTCTCTTACTCCTTTAGGACTACCGGGTAAATTTATAATCAAACTTTCTTTTCTAATCCCTGCCACCCCTCGAGATAATATCGCTCGATTGGTCTTTTTAAAACTTTCACTTCTTATAATTTCGCTAATCCCTGAAACTTCTTTTTCTATTACTTCTAAGGTAGCGTCAGGAGTAACATCTCTTTTGGCTAAACCAGTTCCTCCTGTAGTTAAAATTAAATCGAGATGTAAATTATCAACTGCCTTTATTAACTCCTCTTGAATAATATCCTTTTCATCAGGAATAATTTGATAATATTTAACTTCTCCATTAATCTTCTTGACTGCTTCTTCGATTGCTTTCCCACTTAAATCTTCTCTCTCTCCTTTTGACCCTTTATCGCTTATGGTTAAAATCCCGACTTTAATCATTCGTAAAGCACCTCAATTTCATCACCGGTTTTTACTTTTCCGCCCTCTAAAACGCGAGCAAAAATACCTTCCCGGGGCATTACGCAATCTCCAATCTTTTTTCTTATTTCGCAGTCATAATGGCATTTTTTTCCAATCTGGGTAACTTCCAATTGCACCGCTTCGCCAATCTTTAACTTTGCGCCTATTGGAAGCTTATACAGGATTAAACCTTTCACTGTTAAATTCTCAGCAAAGTCCCCATGTTTTATTTTAAATCCCTTTCCTTTCATCTTATTAATACTTTCCACTCCTAATAAGCTAATCTGCCGGTGCCATTTGCCTGAATGAGCATCTTTTTCTAATCCGAAGTCCTCGATTAATAGCCCTTCAGCTATCCTTTTTTTTACAGTCCCCTTCTTTTCACTTCGACATACAGCTACTATCTTTCCTTTTATCTTATCCATTTTATCTTTTTTCTCCTTATCATTTATCCGCATATTCAATCCCTCTTTTTTAATGGTCTCGAAAAATACCCACTCTTGCCTCCGCTTTTTTCTAAAAGATATATCGATTTAATAGCCATCCCCCTGTCTACTGCTTTACACATATCATAAATAGTAAGACCAGCAGCCGCTACTGCAGTTAAAGCTTCCATCTCCACTCCGGTTTTGCCCATGGTTTTGACTTTAGATTGAATAATAATCTTATTTTCATTCTCATTGATTGTAAAATTAAGATCCACATTGGTAAGCATTAAAGGATGACACATGGGAATAATCTGACTGGTCATTTTAGCAGCCATAATGCCGGCTACCTGAGCTACTGCCAAAACGTCTCCCTTGGCGATCTTTCTATCTTTAATCAGCTTCAAAGTCTCTGGTTGCATAACTATAGAACCTTCCGCAATAGCTATTCGTTGCGTGTCTTCTTTACCTCCAACATCCACCATATGCGCTCTTCCGTTTTTATTAAAATGGCTTAGTTCTTTTTCTTTCATTTTGCTATCCTCCAATTTTAGACATCTTAAAAGAGTCTCTATTTGAGAATTTCTCATTTAATCTATGACCTTCGGGTTTTATGCTTATTGCTTCTCCTATATTATTTCTTATTATTTTACTCCTGATTATTTTATCATCGGCTTTTGTATTCCTAATCGCCCGTTTAATATCAATCTCTATATTCGAAAACAAACAAGGCCTTAATTTGCCTTCGGAAGTTAACCTTATCCGATTACAGGTTTTACAAAAATGCTGACTCAAGGCAGTAATAAAACCAATGGTACCTTGACCACCTTTAATCTGGTAATATTTTGCGGGTCCATTACCTGAATTTATATCAATAGGTCTAAATGAGTATTTTTCCGCCAAACTCTCTTTAATTTCTAAAACTGAAATAAATTTGTCCCTGTAATTATCTTTTAGCTCTTCTCCAGAGAGCATAAATTCAATAAAACGAATATTTAACGGTCTTCCTAAAGTCAATCTTACAAAATCTTCTACTTCATCATCGTTAATTCCCCTAATCAGTACAGTATTAATTTTGATAGGTAATAATCCTGCCTTTAAAGCAGAATCGATTCCTTTTAATGCTTTTTCTAAACTTCCCCCTCGAGTGATTCTTTTATATTTTTCTTCCTGCAGGGAATCTAAACTAATATTTACCCGATTCAGTCCTGCATCTTTTAATTTCTCAGCATATTCACTTAAGAAAAAACCATTAGTGGTTAAAGATATATCTTCTAGTTTTTTAATCTCTTTTAATTTCTTTATAAAATCTACTACTCCTTTTCTGGCTAAAGGTTCACCGCCAGTAATCCTGACTTTAGTAACACCTAAATTTACCGCTTCTTCGATAATTTCTACAATTTCTTCATACCTTAAAATTTCTTCATGTGGGATAAATTCAAATTGTTCTTCGGGTTTGCAGTAAATGCAACTATAGTTACATCTATCGGTAATAGAAACCCGAAGGTAGGAAATTTCTCTCCCCAAATTATCTATTAGTTTATTCATTCTTTTATCACCATTCCACTCTGAGAGAGGTCATATCCACCCAAATTCAAGACTTTTTTCCTAAATTTTTCCGATCTAATAATAGTCAATAATTTTTGAATCTTTAAAGAAGAGTAGTACTCTTTTGATATAATTACATCATACCTCTCTTTGGCCACTGGCACAAAATCTAAGCTAAAGGCTTTGGCAGCAGACAAAATCCCCAGGCTTGCATCTACGCTCCCCTCCGCTACAGCAGAAGCCACCATTAAATGGGTGTACTCTTCCTTAGAATAACCCTGAATATCTAAAGGATTAATGCCTTTCTTTTTTAATAGATAATCCAATAAAACTCTGGTTCCTGACCCTTTCTGTCTATTAATAAACTTTATATCCTTTTTAACTAAATCATCTATTCCTTTGATATTTTTTGGATTTCCTCTTTTTACCATTACCCCTTGTTCTCGGTATGTTAGATTCACAACTATTAATTCTCTCTGAGGAAGCATCTTTTTTATATAAGGAAAATTATATTCTCCACTCTCTGGATCCAATAGATGAGCGGTAGCAAGGTGGGTTCTTTTTTGTTTCAAGGCTAATAATCCTCCCATACTCCCTACATTAAAGGACACTAAACTAAAATCAGAAAATTCTTCTTGTAATTCATTTCTTAAAATATCCAAAACTAAATCATGACTCCCGGTCACAATGATATTATTCTTTATTCTATTTAAATCTTCTAAAAGTTCGGCTTCTACTTCTTCTCCGAAATCTACTCCTTCCTTAAGTAAAGGAATACGAATCAAGGCATCTGCTTCTACCAAAGAAGTAACCACTCCCGCTCCTCGGGAAAGAGGATAAGCCATTAATTTGCCATCTATATTTCCTAATTTTACTCTTAGAAATTCCTCATCTCCTAAACGAGAAACCACTTTGTGGGCCATATGGACTTTAATTTCTTCTCGCCTTTTTACGATCAAACCTAACTTATGGAAGATTAAAGGTTTCAAAAATTTCTCCGCAGCGATGATTGCCGAGATGGGGTAACCAGGAAGCCCGATGAGAGGAGTGTCATCAATAATTCCTAAAATTGTCGGTTTCCCTGGCATAATAGCTACTCCGTGAACCACAACATCACCTATACTTTTGACAATCTCGGAAGTGAAATCTTTTGAACCAGCAGAGGAACCGGCAAGGACCACTACTACATCATTTTGTGAGGTAGCTTCAAGCAAAATCCTTTTTAAATCTACAGGGATGTCTTTAACAATTTCGTATACTCTTGCCTTTCCTCCCCACTCGTAAATCAAACCTTTAATTATTTTAGAATTATATTCAATAATTTTACCAGGACTAATTTCTTCCCCGGGTGGAATCAACTCATTACCCGTAGGTATAACCGTTACCTTAGGCTTCCTGCGGACAAAAAGTTGGTTTATTCCTCCTGCCAATAAAGCTCCAATATCTACTGGACGGATTTTATGATTTACAGGGATAATTAACTTATTAGCTACCACATCTTCCCCAATGTTGCGGATATGTTGCCCCGGGGAAACTGCTGAAAATATTTTAATTTCTTTAATATTTTCTTCTTTTAAATCATCGATAAAATCATTAGAAATATCTTTGTTCTTATTTCCTTTAAATTCACTCAAAGGATTTATATCTTCAATCTTTATAACTGCATCTAAACCGAAAGGTATGGGATCACCGGTATTTATAAAATGAAAGTCTTGATCAATTTTTAAAGTGAAGGGAGAAGATTCAGAAGCTCCATAAGTATCCTTTGCTCTGACTACTACCCCATCCATAGCTGCCGCCTGATAATAAGGAGAGGATATTTTGGCAAAAATTGGTTCTGCGGTAATCCGTCCTAAAGAATCTTCAGTAGAAACCAATTCTCCTTTGAGAGGCTGAGCAAGTTTGCATTTTAACAAAGCTTTATAAAATTTTTCTTGAGCTTCTTTTAAAGTTAATTTACTTAAATAAATATTTCTTCTCAAATCAATTTTTCCTCCCCTAATTAGCCGTTAGTACATAGTTAGCTAGTTAACTGGTTTGTTGGTTAATTAGTTTAGTATTAATTCTTCAATATACTCATTTCTCAACCAGCTAACCAGGTAACTATTCCTTTTCTCTCAATACGCAATACTCGATACGCTACACGTTGTACGCTATTTTTCTTCTTCATTATAACTATATACTATATAAAAACAGAGCTGCCTGCTTTTTACTAAGTTTAGCTAAAACAATTTAACCATTACCTTACTGCCCTTTTCTAATCCTTCGATATTTAATCCTATCTTTATTAAACCTGATGCCCGAACCATAGTAGAAATTAATCCTGATTTCCCCAGAATAGGGTCAGCATAAAATTTTTCACCTTCTTTATATACAAATACCCGTACGTAATCTTCTCTTCCCGAATCTGAAACCATATTGCAGGTCAACTCTGCTTCTATTTCTTTGGTAGAATTATTATTGTATTCTCCCTCCTGTAACCAGCTAATCAAAGGCCGCACAAAAAGGTCAAAAATTATCATCGCTGAGACTGGATGACCGGGCAAGCCAAATATCGGCCTATTGTCAGCTATGGCAAGTATAGTAGGTTTCCCTGGTTTTACCGATACTCCATGAATCAACACGCCGGGTTTCCCTAATCCATTAAGCACTTCTAAGGTAACATCTCTTGCCCCCACTGAACTCCCTCCGGAAATAATTACCGCTTCTGCCTTATCTTCTTTGATAGCCTTTTTTATCTCCTGCTCCAATAGAATAACTTCATCTTTAATAATCCCTCTATAAATTGGAACCCCACCTGCCTCTTCAATGCAAGCTCCAAGTGTGTAAGAATTTATATCTCTTATCTGTCCTATCCGGGGTTTGCTTTCAGCTGGGATTATTTCATTGCCCGTTGAAATAATAGCAATTCTTGGTTTCCTATAGATTTTGATATTAGTTTTCCCTATTCCAGCTAAAACTCCTATGTCCTGTGGACGTAATCTGCTTCCTTTTCTTAATATAATCTCTCTTATTTTTAAATCCTCATCCTCTCGAACTACATTTTCCCAGGGAGAAATTGACTTCCTTGCCTCAATGGTAGTATCATTAATCTGTTCGGTATATTCTACCATCATCACCGCATTTGCTCCCTTAGGGAGCATGCCCCCAGTGGATATTTTTACTGCCTCTCCAGAATTGATTCTAAATTCAGGTTTAACACCCATCTTTATTTCTCCTATAATCTCCAAATAGGAAGGTAAATTACCAGTTGCTCCAAAAGAATCTTCTGCCCTAATGGCATAACCATCCATTGTAGAACGATTAAAACCAGGTAGATTGGCGGGTGCAACTATATCTTCCGCTAAAAACCTATGTAAAGTTATTTTAATATCGACTTCCTCTATGTTGTTCTTGATTATCTCCTTTAAATTTAAATGATTTTTTAGCTTCGTAATTACCTCTTGGGGAGTACTAACTTTAAATAAGGATTTTACCATGTTCATTGCTTATCTCCTAATTATTGATTATTTACATATTATTATTTTAAAAATATCTCGTTTCTTAAAATTAATATAATTTTACTGCTGAAGCCTTAAAAGTGAGATAAATTTTGCTTCCCAGATTGAGATTCATATCTTGAAATGATTCTTTGGTAATAATCGTCACTAAGGGGATGCCCATATCTATTTCTAATTTTACCAAATGATTTTGCTCAATAATCTTGGTTATTTTCCCTAAAAAGGAATTTCTGGCACTGGATTGAAACTGTTCATAAGACAAGATTATATCTCTGGGGTCAATAGAAATATATGCAAGACCAAATTTTTCACTCACTATAGCAAATTTTATATTTCCTATAGTTTTGAACCATTTTAAGCCATCTTCCTCTTCTATTATTTCTCCCCGAAGAAGATTTTCCGGAACTTTTTTAATAATTTTACCATCTAAAAGGGAAATCACCTCATCAGCTAAACGATAAGCCTGGGAAAGGTCATGAGTTGTAAATATTACAGTTGTTTCAATCTCTTTCTTTATTATTTTAATAATTCTTTCCACTACATCTATGTGCTTCTGATCTATACTTGCGGTAGGTTCATCTAAAAAAAGAACTTCTGGCTCTATCACTAAGGCCCTGGCAATTACCACTCGTTGAGCTTCTCCGCCCGACAATTGGTTCGCTTTTCTATCTTTAAAACCGGAAAGTCCTACTATATTTAAAGCACTTCTAATTCTACTTTTTTGAACTTTAGAAGGAATTGATCTTATTTTTAATCCATAGGCAATATTATCATAGACTGTAGAATGAAATAAGAAAGGATCCTGATTTACTAAAGTCATCTTCCGTCGAATCTCTAAGGTATCAGAATTTTTTTTATCAGTAATCTTTTGATCATAAAAAAATATTTTACCTTCATCTGGTTTCTCTAATAAATTTAAAATATTGAGCAAAGTAGTCTTACCTGACCCGTTCGGTCCGACAATAGCGTAAATCTTACCTGCTTGAAAATTCAAATTATCTACATCTAATACAATTTTACTATTATAAGCTTTCTTTAAATTTCTAACTTTAAATATTAATTTATCCATATTTTAAGTTCACACTCTCTTACTTTGAAAATAGTGGAGTAAAATATTTATACTGAAGGCGACAAATAATAATATAATTCCCAGGGCAATAGCGAAACCAAATTCTCCCTTGGTAGTCTCCAGGGCAATAGCAGTGGTCATAACCCGTGTGCTTCCCTTTATATTTCCTCCTAACATCATGGCAGCCCCAACCTCGGCAATTACTCTTCCAAATCCAGTAATTATCGCAGCTAACACTGCATAGCGAGCTTCTTTAATCACCATCCAGGCAGATTGAGCTTCAGTTGCTCCCAGAGTTAATGCGGTATTCTTAACTCTTTTATCAATTCCCTGTACCGCCGAATGAGTAAGAGCGATAATTATAGGAACAGCTAATATAAACTGGCCAAGAATCATGGCTGAAGGAGTATATAATAATTCAAAGACTCCCAGTGGTCCTCTTCGAGAAATTAAAGAATAAACAATCAGTCCTATAACTACTGTTGGTAAGGCCAGTAGGGTATTCACTAAAGCTACACTAAATCTTTTCCCCCAATAATCTTTTACTGCCATTAAAAATCCTAAATATACTCCCAATAATGAGGCTAAAATAACAGCGGTTAACGATACTTTTAATGAAAGTAAGACAATATTGAATATTTCACTATCTAAAGTGAAAATTAATTGAAAAGCCTTCTGTATACCTTCAATAATAAAATCCAAAATATTACCTCGATATAAAAATTTACCAATTGACCAATTGACCGATTCCCCAATTGTATTGGTTGTACGGCTAGCTGGTTACTTTTGGTCTACCCGTTTACCGATCACCCGATCTGCCAGTCAGATTAGTTAGCTGGCTAATTATTTTAAAATCTGAAAACTGACAACTGTTAACTAAAAACCGTAAATCAAAGACTGTAAACTTGCACCTTGCATCTTGCAACTTGCATCTAACACTATCGACTATTCAATTGCCATAGGGTGGAAAAGGATTTTTCCTTCTTTCTTATATTCTCCAATTATTTTCTGGCCTTCCACCGAAGTGACCCAGGCAATCAATTGCATGGCTTCTATGTATTTCAATTGGGGATAACGAGCAGGATTAACTGCCATTATGCCATAAGGATTGAAGAGTAGAGCATCTCCTTCGCAAAGAATAACTAAATCTATCTTATTCTTATAAGCTAAAAATGTGCCTTTATCGCATAGGATGTAAGCTTGTTTCTCATAGGCGATCTGCAAGGCTGCACCCATCCCCTGGCCAATTTCCATATACCATTTCCCTTCAGGAGAGATCTTCGCATTTTGCCATAAGCTTTTTTCTTTCTTATGAGTGCCGGAATCATCACCCCGGGAAATAAAATAGGCTTTCCGATCAGCAATCTTTTTTAAAGCTAAGGTTACATTGCTCTCCCCTTTAATCTCCGCCGGGTCATCAGATGGTCCAAGAATAATATAATCATTAAACATAATATCTCTTTTATTTACTCCATAACCTCCTTCAATAAATTTCTCCTCTGCTGCTCGGGCATGAACTAATACTACATCTACATCTCCATTCTCCCCCAATGTAAGAGCTTTCCCGGTACCAACCGTAATAACATCAACCTTAATCCCAAATTTTTCTTCGAAAGGAGGTAATAAAATCCCCAGCAGCCCCGAATTCTCCGTACTGGTAGTAGTGGCTAATTTTAGGTGAATAGGGTTAGCATAAACCGAACTACTTAATATCATAATAACAGCGAATAAAAACACTGTCTTAAAAACAATATTCCTCTTCATCAATATTTATCTCCTTTCTTATAGTCAAATATAAAATTAAACAACAAAAAAACCAACACTGTGTCCGGTGTTGGTTTACAAGTTTAATTCATGATATCTGTCCTCCTTTCCAAACACGGGAGGAATAAGAGTTTCCTCTTATTCCCTATCGGCTAACCCACCATCGTTTTCACCTTAGGTGTGATAGCTCGGAGAATGTTTTTTTATAAAAGAACAATAAGCAAGAAATATCTTCACATATTATACTATTTTTTCTTTATTTAAGCAAGAATTTTTATATTAGTATCGAGTATATCGTATCGCGTATCGAGTTAAGAAAGAGAAAGAAAATAAATTAAGAGAAAAAATAAAAAAGACATAAGCAATAAACATTTTCATCTATCCCCCCCCTCCCCCTATATTTTGCACTAACTTGTATTGCGTAAGGAGAAAGAGAGAATTTGGGATTAAAAAATCAATTTAACCATTAGTTCTTTATAATTTTTGACATTGGGGGCAGATGAATGAGCTTCTACTTTCTATCCTTACAACTTCTATAGAATGCCCACACTTTATGCAAGGTTCACCTTTTCGAGCATAAATCTGTAAATTTTTTGCAAATTTTCCTTTTTCGCCATCTGTGTCTCGGTAAGCCTCATCAGCTACCGTACTCCCCCGAAGTTTAACTGCTTCACCCAATACCAGTTTAATTTGCTGATACAAATTTTTAATCTCTTTTTTATTGAGAGAAAAAACTGGCCGTAAAGGATGGATATTCGATCTATACAGCACTTCATTAGCATAAATATTACCTAATCCGGTGATAAACTCCTGTTTCATTAAAAAAGATTTTATTTTACTGTTTTTCTTTTTATTTAATACCTGAATAAAAACTTCTTCTGTGAAATAATCCTCTAAAGGTTCAATCCCTAATTTAGCTATACTTCCTACTTCGTCAATGTTGGAAACTAAAAATATTTTTCCGAATCTTCTAACATCATTAAAAACTAATTGGGTATCATCTGTAAAAGTAAAAACAAGATGATTGTGTTTAGCTTTTATTTTCCCCTCTGTAATTTCTTCGCTATTTTCATTATAAGGATAAATTAGAAGTCCGGTCATCCCCAAATGAACTATCAATTTGTTTCTTGAGTCTAAATGAATAATAATATATTTCCCACGACGATCTATCTCCTTAATCTTCTTTCCCTTTATTTTAGTAATAAACTCTTCTAAATATGGTTTTTTTACTATTTTATCAACATTTATTACTATATCTTTTATCTGTTTATTCTTAATTTTTCTCTGGAGACCTCTCCTGATAGTTTCTACTTCCGGTAATTCAGGCATTATTAGCACCTCGTTGTAAAATAGTATCTCGTCGTTCGTATCTCGTATCTCGTTAATTATTATATTTATCTCTTATTACTCTTTTTATCTCCGTTAGATTATTAACAACAAAATTTCCTTTTGTTGTACTACTGCGGTCTAAATAAATAGCATTCATTCCGGCCTTCTGAGCAGCCAGATAATCAAATTCCCAATGATCACCTATATGTAATATTTGTTCAGGGCGTACTTTTAAGGCTTTGGATATCTTTGAATATATCTCAGAATTTTTCAATTCTTTAAAATCGGATAAAGCTGAAAAGCTGAATTTAAAATATTTTTCCAACTTTTTCATTTTGGGAACTAAAAATTCACGAGGCATTGCTGTAATAACAATTAGTATAAAATTCTTCTTTAATTCTTCTAAAAGGGGGACTACTTCGGGGTATATCCGAACTTGAGGTTCATATTTTTCGAAAATTTTATTAGGAGATATTTCTAAGCCAAAATAAGAGATCCAATAATTAATATCATACCAATTTAAATTATGTTCGCCAAGTTTAGCGTATTCTTCATATACATATTTTAAGCTTCTCTCGAAACTAATCTTCTTTTTTTTAGCTACCAGTTCGGGTATTTCTTTAAACCAAATTAAGTCATTATATTCTAAATCTACCAGAGTACCATCTACGTCAAACGAAATAATTTTAAGAGGTTTTTTACAGTTCACCAATAAATTAATTCTCCAATCTACCAATTCACCGATTGACCAATTAAATTAATGAATAGTTGTTAACATTTAGTTAGTTATCTAGTTAGTTTGTTAGTTTGTTTAATACGGAATTCATTAACTAATTAACCAGGTAACCAACTAACTAAGTAACTATGTTTTTCTAAATTATACAACAAAATCCAGAAAATAAAAAATCCCGGCAGTGTCCTACTCTCCCACAGAAAATCTGCAGTACCATCGGCGCAGGAGGGCTTAACTGCTGTGTTCGGGATGGGAACAGGTGTGACCCCTCCGCCATTACCACCGGGAAAATTAAAGAGATGTATAAGGTATGTAACGGTCAAGTCCTCGACCTATTAGTATCAGTTAGCTAAAGACATTACTGTCCTTACACCTCTGACCTATCAACCGGGTAGTCTACCCGGGGTCTCTCTCTGGATAAATCCAGATGGGATACCTAATCTTGAGGTGGGCTTCACGCTTAGATGCTTTCAGCGTTTATCCCGACCGAACGTAGCTACCCAGCAATGCCCTGAGCAGGACAACTGGTACACTAGAGGTTCGTCCACCTCGGTCCTCTCGTACTAGAGGCAGACCCTCTTCAAGTATCCTACGCCCACGACGGATAGGGACCGAACTGTCTCACGACGTTCTAAACCCAGCTCGCGTACCGCTTTAATTGGCGAACAGCCAAACCCTTGGGACCTGCTTCAGCCCCAGGATGCGACGAGCCGACATCGAGGTGCCAAACCTCCCCGTCGATATGGACTCTTGGGGGAGATAAGCCTGTTATCCCCGGAGTACCTTTTATCCGTTAAGCGACGGCACATCCACTAGTTACCGCCGGATCACTAGGCCCTGCTTTCGCATCTGCTCGAGATGTCTCTCTCGCAGTTAAGCCTCCTTATGCCCTTACACTCTTAGGTGTGATTTCCAACCACACTGAGGAGACCTTGGGACACCTCCGTTACTCTTTAGGAGGTGACCGCCCCAGTCAAACTGCCCACCAAATACTGTCCCTTTGCCGGATAACGGCGAAAGGTTAGAATCCAAACATACCAAGGGTGGTATTTCAAGGTTGGCTCCGGAGAGGCTAACGCCCCTCTTTCACAGCCTACCACCTATCCTACACAGGATATGCTAAAATTCAATATCAGGCTACAGTAAAGGTTCACGGGGTCTTTCCGTCCTGTCGCGGGTAGTAAGCATCTTCACTTACACTACAACTTCACCGAGTCCCTCGTTGAGACAGTGCCCAAATCGTTACGCCATTCGTGCAGGTCGGAACTTACCCGACAAGGAATTTCGCTACCTTAGGACCGTTATAGTTACGGCCGCCGTTTACTGGGGCTTCGGTCAGAAGCTTCCCTCTCAATGATGAGAGGTAACCTCCTTCCTTAACCTTCCAGCACCGGGCAGGCGTCAGTCCCTATACATCATCTTTCGATTTAGCAGAGACCTGTGTTTTTAGTAAACAGTCGCTTGGGCCGTTTCTTTGCAACCCCTTCGGGCTTGTATGAGTAAATCAACTCACCCTACCGGGGCACTCCTTCTCCCGAAGTTACGGAGTCATTTTGCCGAGTTCCTTAACGAGGGTTATCTCGAGCGCCTTGGTATTCTCTACCTACCTACCTGTGTCGGTTTTAGTACGGATACCAGGTTATCTTGTTTAGAGGTTTTTCTTGGCAGTGTAGGATCGATCAGTTCGCTGCCATAGCAGCTCCCTATCACCTCTTAGGGTTTTAATAGAAGACGGATTTTCCTATCTTCTCCCATATCAGGCTTGGACACGTAACTTTTATCGTGCTGACCTACCTTCCTGCGTCCCCCCATCACTTAAAGCGATAATCTGGTAGTACCGGAATGTTGACCGGTTGTCCATCGCCTACGCCTTTCGGCCTCGGCTTAGGTTCCGACTAACCCTGGGCGGATTTACCTTCCCCAGGAAACCTTAGGTTTTCGGCGGGAGAGATTCTCACTCTCCTTATCGTTACTAATGCCGGCATTCTCACTTCCTTTTAGTCCAGGCATCCTTACGGTTACCCTTCATCCCATAAAGGAACGCTCCTCTACCACCCAGAATAAATTCTGGATCCAGAGCTTCGGTGGCAAACTTTAGCCCCGTACATTTTTCGGTGCAGAATCACTTGACCAGTAAGCTGTTACGCACTTTTTAAATGATGGCTGCCTCTGAGCCAACATCCTGGCTGTCTCGGTAATTCCACTTCCTTTCACACTTAGCTTGCACTTGGGGACCTTAGCTGCTGGTCTGGGCTGTTTCCCTTTCGACTACGAAGCTTATCCCCCGCAGTCTGACTCCCAAACTATAAACCTATGGTATTCGGAGTTTGATTGGGTTCAGTAACCTGGTGGGGTCCTTAGTCCATTCAGTGCTCTACCTCCATAGGCAAACATTTGAGGCTAACCCTAAAGCTATTTCGAGGAGAACCAGCTATCTCCGAGTTTGATTGGTCTTTCACCCCTAACCACAGCTCATCCCCTCATTTTTCAACATAAGTGGGTTCGGGCCTTCACAGGCGATCAGACCTGCTTCACCCTGGCCATGGTTAGATCACTCGGTTTCGGGTCTACGCCACCTAACTAAAACGCCCTATTTAGACTCGCTTTCGCTGCGGCTCCGCAGCAGCTGCTGCTTAACCTAGCTAGGTATCGTAACTCGCCGGCTCATTTTACAAAAGGCACGCGGTCACACTTTTAGAAGATAAATCTTAAAAAATAGTGCTCCCACTGCTTGTAGGTATACGGTTTCAGGTACTATTTCACTCCCCTCCCGGGGTACTTTTCACCTTTCCCTCACGGTACTAGTTCACTATCGGTCACCAGTTA
>DAOUTX010000075.1 GCA_030668465.1 Atribacterota bacterium
TTAGATATCTGCCCAAGTACTATCCACCGCATATTGGATACATTAAAACATTGGGATATGTAGAATAGGATCCTCATAATTAAAGATCCAACTTGGCTCAAAAGTTATAGAATTAGGTATGGTCAAACTTCACCAAAATGCTTTTACCGAATCATTCTTTAAAACCCTAAAACAAGAGGAGGTATATCTATGGCAGCACGAAACCTTTTCTGATGTAATTAAAAGGATTCCTTATTTTATAGAAAATGTG
Organism: Atribacterota bacterium; assembly: GCA_030668465.1. Classification (GTDB taxonomy): domain Bacteria; phylum Atribacterota; class Phoenicimicrobiia; order Phoenicimicrobiales; family Phoenicimicrobiaceae; genus Sediminicultor. The sequence goes on from DAOUTX010000075.1 coordinate 251, forward strand.
TATAATAAGAAGAGGTTGCATTCATCTTTAGGCTATCGGCCTCCAGAGGAATATGAGAGATTATTGGCAAAGAATAGCTCTCGGGAATACATGGTGTGTTAACACTTAAAGGTCTGGTCTGAGGGGGTCACTCCAAAATCTTGGATTTCATTAGGCGTTTAGTATATGGCTTTTTCTGTTGATGTAGGCATTCTTTATGAAGCTAGTAAAAATGTTATAAATAGATTAAAAAATTAATTGATGGAATTTTATTTCACAAAAAGAGAAGAGTAAAATATTTTGAGGTGAATGAATGATTGTAAAAGTAAAAACATTTGCTAATCTGAAAGAAGTTTTTCGAGAAAAAGCAAACTTAAAGCTAAAAGAAGGAGCTGTTTTAAAAGATCTTCTATCTCCTGTTTATTTACCATCTAAGGCATTAGAGGTAATAATAGATGAATCAGGAAATATTAAACCTTCTATACTCATTTTGAAAAATGGAAGGAATATCAGGTTGTTGAGAGGTCTTCTCACAAGGCTGGAAGATGGTGATAAAGTGAGTATATTCCCTCCAGTTTGCGGAGGATAATTTATTCTTTGCAGATGGGGCAAAATGAAATATTAAGGATTAAAAGATACATAAAAAGCATAAGTCTATTAATAAGTTAGAGAAAAATTTTAATTTTATTGGATTGTCTATAATTACATGCTAAATAAAGATAGCTTTAATTACTCAATTGAACTTGATAAATTTAGTATATATTTACGGGATTACATTAATTGTTGGAAAGTAAAAAATTAAAAAATCATTTTATGTAAATAATTCAATTGAAATAAAAATACAATTGTATTTAAAAGGAAACAAAGTTAGCATGAAAAACTTTCTAAATATTAGATCTGCTGGAATGAAAAAAAATGCAATACGTGCCATGTGTGATAAAGCAAAAAAAATCCCTGGATCAATTAATTTAGGCATTGGTGAGCCCGATTTAAATACCCCGGTAGAAGTAATAGAAGCGGGATGTAAAGCTCTACATTCAGGTAAAACCCGCTATACTGCAAATGCAGGGATAATTGAATTAAGAATAGAAATAGCTAAACATTTAAATAAGTATAATTTGTCTGCAAACCCTGAAAATGAAATTATTGTTACCATGGGTGGAATGGGCGCATTAGCACTTTGTCTTTTGGTTACAATTACTCCTGGAGATGAAATTCTTTTACAGGATCCCCAGTGGCTTAATTATTTTTCTCAAATTAAATTTTGTGGCGGTATGCCAATTTTAGTACCTGTATATGAGGAAAATGAATTTAAAGTATCTTCAGAAAGTATTAAAAAAAGGATAACAAATAGGACCAAAATATTAATGTTAAATTCACCCAATAATCCGACTGGTACGGTGTTAGATTATAATGATTTGAAAGATATAGCAAAGTTAGCAAAAGAATATGATCTTTTAGTTGTATCAGATGAGGTCTATAGCACCTTTGTATATGATGGAGTTAAACATCACTCTATTGCTTCTATCGATGGAATGCAAGAAAGAACGATAGTTATAAATAGCTTTTCAAAATCCTTCGCCATGACGGGATGGAGAATCGGATTTGCATCAGGAAATAAAAAAATAATTGAAAAGATGGCAATGTTGCAAGAAAACTTAGTGGCCTGTGTGAATGCATCATCACAATATGCAGCAATAAAGGCGCTAAGTATTTTTAATAAAACGGATAAAATGATAGAAGTATATAGGAAAAAAAGAAACCTTATTGTTGATGGGCTAAATAGTATAAGAGGGATAAGTTGTTATAAACCTAAAGGAAGCTTTTATGTATTTCCAAATGTAAAAAAAATTGGTAATAATTCTGAAACTGTTGCTAATGAACTTCTTGAAAAAGCAAATGTAGTTACTATACCAGGTTCTGCTTTTGGTCCCCATGGAGAAGGTTATTTAAGAATATCTTATGCAAATTCTGAAGAAAATCTTAGAGAGGCCGTTAAACGAATTAAAAAACATATAGAAAATTTAGCATAATTAGGTGGGATGAAAATATGGAAATAAAAATACTAGGTATCAGCGGAAGCCCTCGAAAAGGAAATAGTGAGTTTTTATTAACAAAAGGATTAGACTATGTTGCCAATCTAAATGATTTTGATGTTAAAATTGAAAAATATTTATTTAGAGGTAAAGAATTTAAACCTTGTATGGGGTGTGGTTATTGTGGTAAGAATGGAGGCAAATGCATTCATAATGACGATTTTGCCGGATTGAAAAGTAAATGGATGCAAGCTGATGTTATCATCTATTCAGTACCTGTATATCATATGAGTATGCCTGGGCAAGTTAAATGTTTCATTGATAGACTAGGAAATAGTCTCTTTGGTACCTATAAAAATTTGTTTGATAGCGGTGAAGATACTTTACCTAGATTAATGAAGGTGATAGGAAGTATTACGCAAGGGATACATCTTTTTTCGGGACAGGAACATACTTTAACCGATTTGATAAACCACGCACTTTTAATGCAATCAATACCTGTTGTAGGAGACATGTGGGAATCATATATAGGAGCAGCAGGTTGGACGAATAATAAAATTAACAGAAATGCCATGGAGAAGGATTTTAAGAAAGGAAATTTTGACACTCGTGTTGCAGTAGAGGCTTCTGAAAAATTAGTAAAAAGGGCCGTAGAAATGGCAGCTATAATTAAAAGCGGTTTAAAAAAACACAAAAAACAATTGATTAAAGATAGTCATTATATACCTGTGTTAAATAAAATAAAAGATGATTAAGCGTTAACTCAATGTGGCAAAATATTAATTACTTATATATTTAATTAGCTTAATATTGTTGAATTAATTTGAAAGTTGAGGAGTAAGGGGGTAAAAATAGTATGAATTTTTTAGGTGAAGTATTGCATATTGATTTGAGCAAGAAAAAGACATGGGTTGAAGAAATAAAAAAAGAAATCTGGATGAAATTTTTTCCATCCAGAGGATTAAATGCAAAATTATTGTGGGATTTAACAGATGAAAATACCGATCCATTAGGAGAAGCAAATGTTTTAATATTTGGTACCGGTGGATTTACGGGTTCAAAAGCTCCTTCTTCAGGAAGAACGACGGTTACATTTAAAAGCCCTGCCACTAATATGTATTTCAAGTCGAATGTAGGTGGAGAATGGGGAGCAGAGTTTAAGTTTACAGGTTATGGTTATTTAGTATTTCACGGAAAGGCAGAAAAACCCGTTTATATTTACATTGAAGATGATGATGTTTATTTTAAAGATGCATCAACAGTTTGGGGCAAAGATGTTAGAGGAGCTAACAGACTTATCCGAGACGAACTTGGTGATGACAGTATCGAACTAGCTACAATTGGACCTGCAGGAGAAAACTTGGTTCGTATATCGGCTATTATGTTTTCAACATATAGTGCTGCTGCCAGAGGTGGTGGTGGTGCAGTAATGGGTTCGAAAAATCTTAAGGCTATTGCGGTCAAAGGAACTAAGAAAACAGAACTCAATGAAAATAAAAAGTTCAACGAGCTTTCAGTAATTGCAAAGAAAGAAATTATGAATGATTCAGGATTTAAAGGCCTTTCTAAATATGGGACATCAGGAAGTGTTTCTCCATTAAACGAAATTTATGCTTGGCCCACAAGAAATTTTCAGAAGGCGTATTTTGTAGATGCAGATAAAATTAGTGGCGAGTTATTGGTAGAAAGTGGGAGATTAAAAAAGAGGGTTGCCTGTTATTCATGCATGATTGGATGTCACCGTTTTACAGAAACAAAAGGGGATAAATATCACGGTTTTGGTGGTGGTCCGGAATTAGAAACAATTAACGCTTTCGGTGCCGGTACCGAAGTTAGTGATATTGATGCGATTATTAAAGCAAATGAATTGTGCAACATTTATGGACTTGATACAATATCCACCGGAAATGTTATTCAGTGGGCCATGGAATCTTATGAAAAAGGAGTTATTACAAAAGAAGATACTGATGGAATTGAACTAAAATTTGGGAATTCGGAAGCAATGATAAAAATGGTTGAGAAAATTGCCTACCGTGATGGTTTTGGTGATGTTCTAGCAGAAGGGGTAAAACGCGCTGCTGAAAAGGTTGGTAAGGACTCTCGGAAGTGGGCTGTGGAAGGCAAAGGGTTAGAACAGTCCGGTGTCGATACCCGCGTAGCTAAAGGTTATGCCCTTGCTTTTGCAGTTAATCCGAGGGGAGCTGATCATCTGCATACAGAGACTTTTGCAGAACTTGGACTTAGTGAGGAAGGTAGGCAGTTAATTAAAAAAATAACTAAAAGTGATAAATTTATTGAACCTACCAGTACTGAGAAGAAGGCAGAAATTGTCCGTTGGCATGAAGATTGTTATGCAATAACCGATGCCCTTGGTTTCTGTGCATTTACTACGACAGCACTTTATGGTTTGACGCCTAAGATGATGGCTGAAATGTGGTCTGTAGCCATTGGTGAACAAGTTTCAGAAGAAGAACTTATGAAAGCTGGAAGAAGAATAGTTACCCTGGAAAAAGCTTATAATGTTCGCTGTGGGGCAACTAGAAGTGATGACAGATTGCCCTGGAGGATTATGAATGAAGATGCTGAAGACAGACTGGGTGAAGATTTTATGGCCAATACACAGAAAGAACTAGATAAAATGCTTGATGAATATTATGGGCTTCATGGTTGGGATTTAAAGTCCAGCTGGCCAACCAGAAAAGTACTTGAAAAATTAGATTTGGATTTTGTAATTAAGGAATTGGAAAAAAGAAATAAATTATAAACTTTTAGAAAATTTAGAAAAGGATAAATTACTGCAAGGAGTGAAAATATGGCATTAAAAAAAATAAACAGAGAAGATTTAGAACCTCTTTTGGAGGGTGTAGCAATTCTTGGTACAGGTGGAGGTGGCTCACCTGACTGGGGAAGGGGAATAATATTAAATGATTTTAAAAGGGGCAGAGAATATACCATTATTGATCCTGATGAAATAGAAGACGATGCTGTAGTAGTTAGCGGTGGAATTATGGGATCAGTAAAAACATTAGATAATATAAATCTTGATGAGTTGCTCGAACGCTGGGAAGATAATTTCGAACTGGAAGTTGCTTTCAGAGAAATGGAAAGGGAATTGAGCAAGAAAATTGATTATATTGTTCCTTTTGAGATGGGAGGATTAAATACCCCGGTTATTCTTTCGCTAGGAGCAAGAGTAGGAATTCCGGTACTCGATGGTGATGCATTGGGAAGAGCTGCACCCGAAACCCAAATGACTTCTTTTATCGGACATGGTATTTCTCTGACGCCTATGCCTTTAGTCGACCATGTTGGAAATGTAGTAGTAGTTAGAAAAACCATAAACCCGGTTTATCCGGATCAAATTGGCAGATTTATTGTAACACGAGGTGGAGGATTGGGAGCAAATAATCATTATCCCATGAGTGGAAGGCAGCTGAAAGATAGTGTAATTCCTAATACAATATCTAGAGCAATAGAAATAGGCAAATATGTGATTAATGCCCGTAATAATGGAGAAGATCCTGTGCAAGTATTCAGGAAAATAGTATCTGGAATTAATATTTTTAACGGGAAGGTTAAGGAGATCAGTGAAGAAGAA
>DAOUTX010000039.1 GCA_030668465.1 Atribacterota bacterium
TCTTCTACTCAATCTTATTGAATATATAGCCAGAGCGACTACAGTTACAAAATAGGGGAGAGAGTGTATAAATTCTGAGGGTATATTCAGTGGAGAAATATAGATAGCTATGGCATTAACAATTCCGAAAAAGAGTGCCCCCAAAAATGTACCCAGAGGTAAATTTCCCCCTAAAAATGCGGCAGCGATAGCAATAAATCCTCTCCCGGCAGTCATATCTCGAGAAAACCAGGAGACATAACCCATTGAAAGATATAAGCCTCCCAAAGAACCAAAGAAACCAGAAAGTAAAAGAGAATATAATTTAATTTTATTTATATTTACCCCTACTGATTCAGCAGCATCAGGATTCTGTCCCACCGCTCTAATCCTTAAACCCAGCGAGGTTTTATAGATTAAATAATAGAATAAAGCCACTGATACCAGGGCAAAATAAGTAAGAACATTGTGTCCGCTTATTATCTCTCCCAGGATAGGTATTTCTTTTATAATCGGTATCTGCAGGGAGGGGAAGACCAAGCTTTTTATAGAACTCGAAGTTCCTTTTTCATGGGTAAAGATGTATAAAAAGAATAAAGTTATTCCGGAAGCGAACATATTTAAAGCTATAGCAGCGATAATTATATCTGCCTTTAATTTGAGATGAAAATATCCTAATAAGGCACCCATCCCGATACCAACCAGAATACCCCCTATCAAAGCGAGTATTAAACTTCCGGTAAAGGCACTTATGATGACTCCAAAAAAAGCAGTCATCAGCATTATTCCTTCCAGGCCTATATTTATAGAACCAGAAAGAACAGAAATTGCTACTCCTATCGCTGCAAATAATAGAGGAGTAGTAACTCTGATTATAGCAAACACAAATTGAGGAGAAAAAATACTTTTAAGTATAGGGTTCACTACTTACCTCCTTTGCTTTGGCTTCTCTAACTGTAATCTTATATTTCCATTGTGCCAGAAAAGCTTCAGCAGTTATAAGAAGTATTATTATTGATTGAATCACCGTAATCATCTCAGAAGGTATATCTGAAAGAAGATTTAAAATTCTACCACCAACTCGTAAGTAAGCTAAGAATAAGGAAGAAAGAATAATTAACAGGGGATTATTTCTTCCGATAATAGCCACAACCACACCATCCCAACCATATCCCGGACTTAATTGCCAGTTAAACCTTCTGTGAACCCCCATAACCTCAGTCATACCACCAATAGCGGCAATAAAACCTCCGATCATCTGGGAAATTAAAATTACTTTAAAGACATTAATTCCCCCAAATCGGGCAAAATTTATATTAAAACCGCTGATCCTTATCTCGTATCCTAAAGTAGTGTGGTATAAAAAATAATATATCAGCACTGCAAACCCCAGGGAAATGATAACTCCTATATGAATTCTGGTACCCGGAATAAATTGAACCAGCCAGGCTGTTTCGGGAAGTTTATAGGAGACCAGATAACCGGCAGCTTTATCTCTAAAATGAAAATTAATAAGATATAATCCGATAAAATAAGCAACATAATTTAACATAAGGCTGATCACAAGTTCACTGGTATTCCATTTGGCTTTTAGAAATCCGGGAATAGATCCCCAGAAAGCTCCCGTTAAACCAGCCACCAGTAAGACTAAAGGTATATGTAAAAAAGCCGGCATATTAGTAGAGACGCCGAATGCGGTGCCGGCCACCGCTCCTATAAATAATGCCCCTTCTGCACCTATATTAAATTGTCCGGCCTGGAAGGGGATGGCGATGGCCAGACCACAAAATATAATCGGGGAAGCAGTCTCTATAAAATTTCCGAATCTACTCTTGGAAAGTAAGGGTCCTAAAAATAATGACTTTAAAGAAAACCCGGGCTCTTTACTTATGATATATATAATACAAACACTGATTATTATGCCAATCAATATGGCTATTGCTGCTCTGATAAGATTAAAATATTTTAAAAGAAATTTTTCCACTTTAATCCCCCTTCTTTTTTATTCCGAGCATATATGGGCTAAGATCCTGCTGAGTTATGTTTTTAATGTCATCAAATCTTGCTACTATTTCACCATTATAGATTACTATTATTCTGGTGGATAATTTTAAGACTTCATCTAAATCAGCAGAAACAAGAAAGGTGGCGATACCATTATCTCTGGCATCTTTTAATAAATTATGGATAAGTTCTTCTGAGCTTACATCTATACCTCGGGTTGGTTGAGCAGCAATAATTACCTGGGGATTTGAAGAAAGTTCTCTTGCCACCACAACTTTCTGAATATTTCCACCTGATAGAGATAGAAGGGCAGCTTTTGAAGAAGGAGTTAGAATTTTAAATTTTTCAATTAAATCATTGCTGGATTTACTAATATATTTCCAATCAAGAAACATACTTTTATTAGAAAAATGAGCTTTATGATATCGGTCAACTATAATATTTTCCTCAATAGTAGCATGTTCAGCCACCCCATTTTTCATTCTATCTTCAGGGATATGAGCAACCATTTCTTCCCTTATTTTCCTGGGAGAAAATCCGCTAATATTTTCCTTCCCTATAAATATTTTGCCTGAAGTAGCCTCTCTTAAACCGGTAAGAACTTCCACCAGTTCAGTCTGACCATTACCCTCTACTCCAGCTACTCCGAGTATTTCTCCTGCTCTAACCTCAAAATTAATATTCTTTAGAACAAAAATATTCTCTTCACTTAAATAATTAAGATTTTTAACTGTAAACAAAGGACACCCAACCTTTTTTACTCCGGGAATCCTTTTAAAATTTATCTTTCTTCCCACCATCATATGAGCAATCATATGCTCATCTAACCGGTTAACATCATTGGTACTGATTGCCCTCCCATCCCGCATAACCGTAACTTTATCTGCAATTAATTTGACTTCTTTTAATTTATGTGAAATGAAGATTATGGTTTTGCCATGATTTTTTAAATCTTTTAATGATTTAAAGAGAACCTCAGTCTCCTGAGGAGTTAATATTGAGGTAGGTTCATCCAAAATTATAAGTTCAGCATTTCTCATCAGTACCTTTAAAATTTCCACCCTCTGTCTTATACCGATGGAAAGGTTACTTATCTTCTTATTTAAAGGAACTTTAAACCCAAATTTTTTAGAGGCTTCTTCTGTTAGCTCAATAATTTTTTTTAAATCAAGGAAAACTCCATAGCGAAGAGGTTCAATGCCTAAAATTAAATTTTCAGCAACTGTTAAGTCCGGGGCTAACATTAACTGCTGATGCACCATCCCGATGCCCATCTTAATCGCATCTAAAGAGTTCTTTATATTTACTTTTTTGCCTTTATAATAAATTTCTCCTTCCTGGGGCACTTCCTCTCCGAATATTATTTTCATTAAGGTAGATTTTCCAGCTCCATTTTCACCGACTATGGCATGAATAGTATGTTTTTCAATATCAATACTGACATCTTTATTCGCTATTACGCCATTCTGATAAATTTTAACAATATTTTTTAGGGATAATATATTTTCCATAAAATTTTCCATTTGAACTGGATGCTGGGTGATAAAAAAACACCCAGCATCCGAACATAAGTTACTCTCTTTATTTAGAAAACGGTATCTACTACTATTTCACCTGCTAAAATCTTCTCTTCAATCTCTTTTATCTTCTCTCTGAAATCCTCGGGAATTAACTCCTTAAAGTTTTCATTATCTGCTACCCCTACTCCACCTTCTTCAATACCCAAACCTTCAGCTACACCAAATTTCAATTCCCCTTTAAGATAAAGGTCTATTGCTCTATAGATTGAATTGTCAACATTTTTCATCATTGAAGTTACAATATAGGAGGCCTTCTCCGGATCAGAATCTTTGAAAAGTAAAAACTGGTCTGAATCTACACCTATAGCATATCTCTTCTTCTCTTTAGCTGCACCGAGCAATCCTAAACCAGATTCTGCAGCTACATTAAAGGATATATCAGCTCCCTGATCATATTGCGCCAATACCAGTTCTTTGCCTTTAGCCGGATCATTAAAAGCCCCTACATAAGAAACAAGTACATTTACCTCAGGGTCTATATAGTGAGCGCCCTGAATATATCCCACCTTAAAATCGACAATAACCGGGATATCCATCCCCCCTAAAAAACCTATAGTCTTTTCGGGATTGGCCAGGGGGAGATTCGATGAAGTTACAAGGGCGGCTAAAGCACCAACCAGGAATGAACCTTCATTCTGTTTGTACAAAATTGAATATACATTTTCAAGATTTCCTTTGGAGTAATCTACGGTAGTATCATAGATTATGAATTTCTTTTCAGGATGTTGGGAAGCAATTTTCTCTGTAATCTCCACCAGCTGCCAGGTGCCTATAATGACGATATCCCAATCGCCCTCAGATAATTGCTGAATATCTGGTTCCCAGGCTGCGGGGTCATATCCACCTTCAATAGTCCTACCAATAACCCCAAATTCTTTTATCACCATTTCTAACCCTCGGTGGGCCGAATCAAAGAAGGATTTGTCTCCGAGAGTTCCATTAACATAATGAATTATTTTAAGACTTTTCTCTCCTGCAAGGACAACTGAAGATAGACTTACACTCAAAACTAATACCAGTATCACTAACCACAAAACATTCTTTTTCATTTTTAAAATCTCCTTTCTTTCGTTAAATTTTACTAAATTTCAGATTAGATTTACTAAAAGGAAGTATTCATTTATCACCTCCCTCTTCGATAAAAGGTTTTCTTGATAGCCACTTAGCTTTTATTTAATTTCAGATTTAGCAACCTCTTCTATTATTGCAAAGCCATCTCCAATGGCCGAAGCAATTTCATTAAATTTCCATTCACACATTATATATATTTTATATTCCTCTCCAATTATCCTTTTTTTTATACAAAAATAAAAAAATCTGAATTTTACACTCATTCCATTAATCAACAATATCCATTTATCTTTGATTTTCCATTACGCAATATATGCCCTTTCCTGCTCTTGTTGGCACGAAACACTCATTACAAGAGATACAGGTTGCTCTTTTGATATCGCCTTCCTGCCAGCGCTTAATCAGGTTTGGTTCTCTAATCAAAGGACGACATAGTGAAATATAATCTGCTAAATCTTTTTCTATCAGCTCTTTTGCCACCCTGTAAGAGCGGATTCCCCCCACCAGAATTAAGGGAACAGAAATTTTTTCCTTATATAACTTTGCAGCATCACGATAGTAGACCTCTTCTTCCTTAGAATCAATCTCGCCTACTCTGGAAGAGGAACAATTGCTTATCTTAAGGCTTGTTCCCCCACTTAACTCAACAGCATCAATGCCTGCTGATTCAAGCATTGCTGACACTTGCACCATTTCGGATTGGGTAAAGCCACCTTCTATAAAGTCATCAGAATTTATTTTAACGAGAATAGCAAATTGCTTGCCCAATTCAGATCTAATGGCCTGAAGAATTTCCAAAATAAGGCGAGTTCTATTTTCAATACTTCCCCCATATTCATCTTTTCTTTCATTAAAAAATGGAGAAAGAAACTCGCTAAGCAGATATCCATGAGCCGCATGAATCTGGACCCCATCAAAACCAGCTTTTTTTGCCCTCACTGCCGCATTTTTAAAATCACCAATAGTTTGAAAAATCTCATTTTTAGCCATTTCTCTACACATCATACAATCTTTAATTTCTAAAGAAGAAGGTCCAAAGGGTTGACTTTTAATTAATTGGGCCGAAGCTCGACCTCCTGCATGGGCGATTTGCATAATAATCTTACTGCCTTCACTGTGGACTTTTTCAACTATTTTAATATAGCTGGAAATAAGCTGGTCACTATAAATACCTAATTGTCTTATCCCTACCTGTCCGGTTTGATTAATATAGGCATGACTGGTGATAATCAGCCCTACCTGGCCTTTTGCCAGTTCTAACATTAATTCAGCCAACTCCTGGTTACAGGATCCATCAGGATTTGCTAATCCTTCCCAGGTTGCACTGCGGACAAATCTATTTTTCAATTCCATCTGATTAATTTTTGTTTTATCAAATAATTTTTTCATGAATAGTCCCTTTCTTGGCATTTAAATAATTTCTAATAAGAATTATTTATTATATTTTATCTAAGAACCTTCCGGTATAAATCCCGAGCTGTAAGATTTTTCATAAACTATTTTCCACGCTCTGCCAGATACTCTCCTGAGGTCACTAATCGGAATACTGCTTTCGCTTTTAATTGTAATAGTTGAGCCTGCTGCTGCTTCTCCATATCCAACCGAAGAACTAATTGTAGAACCATCATCATCTATTAATTCAAACGTAACCGTTATTTTACATTTTTTCTCTGATTTATTTAATACGGTAAATTGCCAGGCCCAGTAAACACTTTTTACTTCTGTAATTCTTGTAAATTTGTAACCATCAGAAATGAACTCTAATGGATAGTTTGGTATATCTGTTTCAATGTTAGCCTCAGGAGTCTTAGTTGTTCTAAGTGTTGTATAAGATGGGGTAAGGAACCAGCCTAATTTTGGCCCAATAAAATAAATAATAACACCTAAACAAATAAATACGAATAATATTTTATAATACAGAATCTTCATTTTTTTATTCTTAAATTCCTTATTTTCTCTTTCAATTATTTCCATAATCTAACGTACACCAAAGGACTGCCTTGTCAGCCCCCCTGTCAATCGCCTTCTCCAGCGTTATTGGTTAAATTTCTTTCTATAATAATGTCCCCAGCATTCTGTAATAATTTTTCGGGCAGCAAAAAGAGCAATTTTAGAATCATCCAACCCAGGAGCCACTTCCACCACATCAAATCCGATAATGGGTAACTCAAATATACCATAAAGTAAATCTAATAATTCTCTGCTGTCCAAACCTCCAAACTGAGGGGTACCAGTCCCCGGAGCGTAAGCCGGGTCCAACACATCAATATCTATGGTAAGATATATTCTGGAGAACTTTTTCATCTTCTCTCTTATTCTTTCCAATGATTTCCCAACACCTTGCCGGCGAATATCCATAGCTTTAAGCATATTTATCTTCTTATCCCGGATAAAAGGTAATTCCTGAGCTTCAACAGAACGAACTCCCACAAAAAAGATGTTTCTGATATCAGATATGTTTCTTAATTCTAAGGCCCTCCTTTCGATAGAACCATGAGAAAGATAATTCCCGTCTATTTCATCACACAGGTCAAAATGGGCATCAAGATGAATAATTCCCAAAGGATCCTCTAAGGCTTTATCAATTCCTCTAAGGACAGGGATTGTGGTAGAGTGGTCTCCCCCTATCATGGTTATAAGTTTTTTGGCTTTTGCCGCCTGATAAGCAATTTCCTCAGCTTTTTTAAATATCTTTTCCCTATCTTTCCCCTGCACATCTCCTAAATCCAGAACTTTTAAATCTGAAAAACTTTCCCATCTTTCTGTAATAGGGTAAATAGAATAGGTTATCTCGCGCAATTCCCGGGGTCCATCTTTTGCCCCAGCTCTAAAACTCACCCCGCCATCAAAAGGAATACCAAAGACTACTACATCGGCATTTTCTATCGATATCATCGGACGGTTCAAACCAGCCCAGAGCCCTTCCTCTTTAATCATCTCTTCAACCTTTCTCATCTTCTCTTTCTTAAATCTCCTTTATAATGATTCCTTCCCGGTTATTTTTTCAACTTTTACTTTAATAATGATTACTTTTTCCAGAGCATCCTCCGGGTAATGAAATACAGATGGAGAATTATAGTAATAATAGTGGTGCATTATAATATCCAGAGCTCTTTTCTTTTCTGCAATATCTTTTAAAATAACTGCTTTTCCGAAGGCCAGGACACTCTTGTACTTCATACTGGTATTGCATACCTTCTGAGATTTTACCAGTTCTACACCAAAATCAAATTCTATACAAACCTTATCATTATTCCGAAGAATATCCATCTTCCGCCCTTCGCTGGCTGAATGCAGGTAAAGATAATTATCCTGATAACCAAAATTCATAGGTATCACATAAGGTTCATCTTGCCAGCACATTGCTACCCTGCAAGCAATTGCTTTTTCAATAATAGATACCATCACCTTCTCATCAACTATTTCTTTATCTTTTCTTCTCATAACACTTGTGTCCCCTTAATATATAACTATTATTAATCATGTGGAATATTAATACTTACAATTAAATCGGCATATAAAACATTCCAATTGCTCATCAACCCATAATCCTATAATAGCTCGTACTTCTTTTTGAGAACTACACATAAAACCACACTTATTCCAGCCATTATCCCCGCGGAAATAAATGTTGAGGTATAACTTCCCGTAATATCAAACAACCATGAGCCCACTGCAGGTGCGAGACCACCGATTCCAAAAGCGGTAATTAGTATTCCATAGTTGACTCCCAGATGCTTGGTACCAAAACATATAGAAGTCAGTGCAGGAAAGAGAGCCAGAGTAACAGCATAGCCCCAGCCTAATAATGCCGATGCAATATATAATGTCGGTAAAGTTACTGCAAAGATATGAAAAAAGAGAAATGTCGTTGTCTGTAAAATATAGGTGACA
>DAOUTX010000081.1 GCA_030668465.1 Atribacterota bacterium
ACGAAATATCTCCTCTTTTATATTTACATTCTCCATTTTTTGAATAACAAATATTTCACTCAAACTCTCAAAAACAGTAAATCGGGGGTCAAAAGCAGAATAGGGATCTTGAAAAACCATTTGCATTTTTTTACGTATCTTCCGCATTTTACCTCTAGAAAATAAAAATATATTTTGACCCTGGAATATAACTTCTCCACCGGTCGGCTCAATTAAGTTTAATATAAGTCGAGCAACAGTTGATTTTCCACATCCGGATTCTCCAACAATTCCGGTAGTATCTCCTTTTTCTAGTTTGAAGGATATATTATTTACCGCCTTCACTTCGCCAATTTTATGTCTTATAACTCCACCTATAATCGGAAAAAATTTGATTAAATTTTTAACTTTCAAAATAGTATCGGTCATTCTTACTCTCCATTACTATTATTAGAATATTTAAAGCATGCAACAAAATGGTCATTATCTACTTTAATTAACCCGGGATGCTGAGATAAACATTTTTTCATTGCATACTGACATCTCGGATAAAATCTACATCCTGTAGGAAAATGCAGAGGATGCGGAACAGAACCTGGAATAGCCATAAGTTTTTTTTGCTTCTGGTTCATTTTGGGAATACATTCTAACAAGCTTTTAGTATAAGGATGATTGGGCGAATGAAATATTTTTTTAACTGAGCCTTTTTCTACAATATTTCCTGCATACATGATTGCAACAGAATTACACATTTGAGCAACTACACCTAAATCATGAGTAATTAATAAAAAAGCACTTTGAAATTGTTCTTTTAATTTATTAAATAAATCAATAATCTGTGCCTGAATAGTTACATCCAAAGCAGTTGTCGGCTCATCAGCGATTACTAAAGCAGGATCACAGGACAATGCAATGGCAATGATAATTCGTTGCTTCATACCTCCTGAGAGTTCGTGAGGATATTGATAAAATACTTTTTTAGGGAGAGGAATCCCCATCAATCTCATTAACTCAACGGCTTTCTTTTTGGCTTCCTTATAGTGTAATTTTTTATGAACCTGAATGGCTTCAATTATTTGGTCACCAACTCGATATACCGGATCTAAAGAGGTCATAGGATCTTGGGAAATCAAGGATATTTTAGCTCCTCTAATTTTTTGCATTTCCTTTTCCGACTTACTCAATAAATCTTCATGGTCAAAAATAATACTTCCATTAATAATCTCTCCTCCGGAATATGAAATCAATTTGATTATACTTTTTGCCGTAATTGATTTTCCACAGCCAGTTTCACCTACTAGGCCTAAAACTTCCCCCTCTTCTAATTGAAAGCCAACTCTATCAAGGGGTTCGATTGGACCGTCGAGAGAATAAAATCTTAATTTTAAACCACTTACTTCAAGTAATGACATAAATTAATTACTCCTTCATTTTTATATCCATAATATCTCTCAAACCATCTC
Source organism: Atribacterota bacterium (assembly GCA_030668465.1). Classification (GTDB taxonomy): domain Bacteria; phylum Atribacterota; class Phoenicimicrobiia; order Phoenicimicrobiales; family Phoenicimicrobiaceae; genus Sediminicultor. Next base: position 1,443 of record DAOUTX010000081.1, read on the forward strand.
CCAGTAAATTAAATCCTAATACGGTAATAATAGTGGCAACCCCCGGGAAGATAGCTGACCAGGGAGCAATAAATAAATAAGTTCTCCCATTGCTTAACATTGAACCCCAACTAGGTGTTGGAGGTTGGGCTCCCATGCCTAGAAAGCTTAAAGTTGCCTCTAAAACAATGGCATTTCCCATACCCAAAGTAGCAGCAACCAAGACAGGAATAACCGCATTAGGTAAAAGATGTTTCCAAAGAATGGTAGAATCATTGGCTCCCAATGATCGAGTGACCTCGATATAAAGTTCATTTTTTAAAGAAAGTATTTGTCCTCTGATTAAACGGGCATATTGCACCCAGTAAGATAAGGCAATAGCAATAATGACACTATTCAGACTAGCTCCAATAATAGCAACAATGATCAATGAAAGAAGGATTGTGGGAAAAGCCCACATCACATCCATAAGCACAATCAATATTTGATCAAGGAATCCCCCATAATAGGCTGATATTGAACCGATAATTATTCCAATCAGTACCGAGATTCCAGTGGAAATAATTCCTACTTTTAAAGATATACGCGCTCCATAAACGATTCGGCTAAAAATACATCGTCCAAATTCATCAGTACCAAACCAAAAATTAGGCGAAGGTGATTGATTTTTCAAGGGAAGATTTTGTTCTCGATAAGAATGAGGGGCAATAAATTCTGAAAAAACTCCAGTAAAAATCAGAAGCAATATAATTATTAGACCGACAATAGCCATTTTGTTCTTTTTAAATTTTAAAAACATAATCCTATTTTTATTGCGGGGTATATATTGTTTTTCTTCGTGTAATTTCAATTTCTTTTTCTTTCTCCCTATATTTTTTCTATCAACACCTTCTGAATTATACTTCAAAATAAATAAATTAATTATAGCGGATACGTGGATCAGCATAAGCATAAAGAATATCTGCAATTAAATTTCCCACCATAACTGCAAAAATCAACAGTAGTAAGGCTCCTTGAATAACCGGATAATCTCGTCGGAAAAGTGAATTGGCAAGAAGCCTTCCTAACCCAGGTCGATTAAATACAATCTCTACCGTCACCGCTCCTCCGATAATCCAACCTAAACGTAAACCTAATAAAGTAATAATAGGAATTAAAGCATTTCGAAAAATATGTTTAATGATAACCTGGGTATTGGAGATTCCTTTGGCTCGTACAATGGCAATATAATCTTTTTGGGCAATTTCCAGCATACTGGCTCTGGTGACCCTTGCAATTAAACCTGCGCCAGCTAAACCTAAAGTAAAAGCAGGAAGAACTAAACTCTTAAGATCTCCATATCCGCTAATAGGAAACCAGCCCAAATTAACTGAAAATATAAGCATTAACATAAGACCCAACCAAAATGTTGGAACAGAAACCCCTAACAAGGCAAATACCATACCCCCATAATCTACAATTGTATTTTGTTTTATCGCCGATAATGCTCCTAGAAGGATTCCTAAAATAAAGGAAATTAAAAAAGATACTACACCTAAAGCGACAGTATTTGGTAATTTTAATAATAAAAGTTCGGAAACATTTCGCTGTTCAGTAATAGAAAAACCCATATTTCCTTGAAAAATATTTTTTAACCAAATTATATATTGTTGATGAATTGGTCTATCCAAACCAAATTCTATAATCAATTGTTCTCTTGCTTCCGGAGGTGAACCGGGACGAAGTAAATTATCTACCGGATTACCGGGAACAAGATGAAGAATTAAAAATATAATCATTGAGCAGAGAATAAAAACGGGAATCATCATAATTAACCGGTGAATAGTATAATTAATCATAAAAAACCTCTTTTATCTTAAATGAAGACATATTTTTTTATTACTTGTAAGCGCTAAGTTTAATAACTACTATTCAAAGATTTGGGGTCTCTAAAAGTACATCCTGATACTAAGAGCAAGGGGGAGATATAAATTTTTATTTCATAAATAGTGTATCCTTTAGTATTGCTAGATAACAAGGCATTGAGATATAGAAAATTATACAAGAATACCTTAACGAGTTTTCTTTTTCCTCAAATCGAAAACTCGTTAAGGTAGCTTTCTTTGTAAGGCTTCTTCTAATGAAGTTCCTCGATATCTATAAACTCACTACTATTACTTTTCTGACACTAACAAGTAAAATAGTCGCTATTTTACTTAACTAAAAATCTTACAAAGATAATTATTCTATATCTATATCTAGAATAGGTGGACCAGTAAGCCTTGTTGAGCTAATCACCGGAGGGATAATTACTTCTTTTCTAATTCCAAAATTAACCGGCGGTAAGTAAATTGGAGCCCAGGGGAATTGTTTTAATAAATATTTGTGATAATCAATAAAGTATTCAACTCTTTCTTCCCATGTAGCCGCCTTGGTCATTGCTTTATCCATTAATTCATCTGATTTTTCATCATCCCACATAGCTACATTTGGATAGCCCATTCTTTTAGAATTAAAGTACCATTCAAGTATATCGGCGTTATCCCATCCGTATAATCTAATTAATAGTTCCTGCTCGCCTTTTGTTAGTTTATCTTTAAAAGTGACGGAATCATACTGGGTAATTTTTGCATCAACCCCTAATTTTCGCAGTTGTTCCTGAGCAACCTCTCCGACCCTTCGGAATACAGAAATATTTTCTACCCATAAATTGGCAACAAATTTTTCTCCGCCCTTTTCTAGTATTCCATCACCATCAGTATCTTTCCATCCGGCTTCGGCCATAATCTCTTTTGCTTTATCCAAATCATAACGAATTTTATATTCTTCAGGAACTTTTGATTCTTCTAATTGATCAACTAAATAACTATGAGCCGGCTTACCCACATTCATAAATACGTGCTCCACAATCTCTTCCTGATTAATGGCGAGGCAAATAGCTTCTCTAACCTTAATATCAGTATAAGGTTCTTTTTGGGTATTCATAGCCAAATAATATAGTCTGGCACTGGGAATTTCTACAACACCAATATTCTCATCCTCTTGAATTTTTTCCAAGAAGATGGCTGGAATACCTTCTGCAATATCAACACCACCACTTGTTAGTTCCATAAACACAGTAGCCTCTTCTTTCATTTCCCGAATGACCAACTTATCAATTTTTGCGGGACCCTTATTTTCAGATAATTCAGTACCCCACTTATAATCTGGATTCTTCTTGAGAATTACTCGATCATCCATAATCCATTCATCCAATATAAATGGTCCGGTGCCTACAGCATATTTTATCCCAAAATCATCACCGTATTTTTCTATAGCTTCTTTACTGGGTATTTTCATAAACACTGATGACAAATTATACAATAAATTAGGATCAGGATATTCCATATGGAAGATTACAGTGTAAGGATCTTCAACGGTGACCGATTGAATTGACTGAACCATGTAGTCACTTGGGCTTTCTCTCATCTCTTCAATAAACCATTTTACTACATCGGCATTGAATTCTGAGCCATCATGAAATTTAACTGCTTTATTTAAATGAAAACTCCAGGTCATGGCGTCTTCACTCATCTCCCAGGAAGAGGCCAAAGCAGGATAATATTTTCCGTCTAGTCCCATTTCAACTAAATTATCATATAAAGCATACAAGGCGGAAGTACCCCACTTTAGTTTAAGGGGATTTAGGGTTGCTGTCCCTTTAGCAGCAGGATCAACAACCACTACCAGTTCTTTTTCTGATGACGCAGCAAGGGAAAATGTTCCAGTCAATGCCACTAGAAATACAATTAATAATAAATAAATGGTTAACTTTTTCATTTTTAATCTTTACCTCCTGTTATTTTTTTTAATTTTAATGAAATACTTACTTTATTACCAAATTACCAATCTTTTATTTCACATCACCTCCAATTTTCCATCATTTTTACTGAGTACAACTGCCTAGATGAAAATTTTTTTATGAATTATTTTCACTAAGTTTCATTAGATTTTCTAATTATATACCAGGGTTTTACTGACTTGGCCATTTTCATTCTGATAATTTGCTTAGCATGGGGAGCAGCTTCTATTTCTTCCCCCTCTTCATCCCACATTTTCTCGATTTTCTGGGTGAAAAAATCATCATCCGGACCAAATATTTCAATCTCATCTCCTACAAATATCCTGTTTTTCTGTTCTATGGTGGCTATCTGATTATCTGCGTC
>DAOUTX010000077.1 GCA_030668465.1 Atribacterota bacterium
ACTTCTTTAGGCGTATCTACTTCTTTTATTCCAATCCTCTCTACACTTTTATCTCCCACTTTCTTTTTGGAGAAATCTTTATAAAAAATAGTTAAATCCAAAATACTTCCTGTTACTTGATTAAACATAGGAACCAATAGCACCTTAGGATCTTTATAATCTTTAGTGGAATCATGACTCTTTATCCCCAGTTTCGCTTCTATCATCTTCATGTCTTCACAAGCAGCAACTGTAGTAATAAATATGTCTATTCCAAATTCAGCGGGGAAAAGAGGGTGAACTAACGCTTTTTTCACCATTTTAGCAGATAGGCCATATTCTCCCCCAATGGGTTGTCTGATAGAAATCCCATAAAGTGCTCGAGTTAGAGGATAAGCCAGATGATTAGTAATTACTCCATCATATTTATGTCTTGCATAAAAGGGAGCAACCAGATCATGCCCGGTTAATATAGGCTGAACTAAGTGTTTTAACCATTCCGGGGTTATACTGGTAAGATCGCCATCTACTAAAGCAACTGCCTCTGCTCCTACTTCTTCTGCTTCAATAAATATTGTTTTTACTCCATTCCCCTTTCCGATTTTCCCAACTTGATCCAGTACCATCTTCTCTGTTCTGGTTACAGTTTTATTGGCTCTCTCTTTGGTATGGTCTTTAGAAAAACCATCTGAGACTATAATTAAACTTTTCTTCTCCGGGAAATAATCATTCAGACCCTGGTCAACTACTTTAACTACTCCCTCAATGGTATCTTCAACATTTTTTGTGCAAATACCTACTACAATATTTATTTTATCTTTCATTGCAAATCTTCCCCTTTTTATTTTTAGTATATATTAAATCTGCTTCTTTTAGTGATTCTAAAGAGCCTATATCGAACCATCTACCTGAAAAAACAAATCCAAAAACTCTTTCTCTTTTGATTAACCACTTTACAAAAAATCCTATGGCATCAGGGTTTTCTCCCTTATCCAAATAAGTTAAAATACTTTTTACTCCTTCCGGGGATAACATATAACAAGCGGTAGAAACCAGGGTAGAAGGAGGATTTTCGGGTTTTTCTACAAAGCCTATTATCCTCATTTCCTCATCGACCTTTGCTACTCCATAGCTTCGGGCTTTCTGAATAGACTTTAGATCATATAAGGCAACTACATTTCCCCGTTTTTCTCTATAATAATTAACCAAGTCTCTTAAATTAAATTCAAATAAATTATCGCCTCCTATAATCAGTAATTCTTCATCAATATTTTTTTCCTTTATTAGATATCCCAATGCTCCTACCGACCCTAATTTATTTTCTTCCAATAAAGTTGGTTCAATGACCAGAGAAACATCTTTAGTTGATTTATATTCTAATAGCCACTGCCTAAAATTTTCTTCAAATTTTTCATTGGTAGATATTATAATCTTATCTATCCCCTTTTGAGCCTCTAATTTCTCCATAATATATTCAATCATCGGCCTTCCGCCAACTGAAAGTAGCTGCTTAGGTTTATTTTTAGTTAAAGGCCAGAGTCTCTTAGCATATCCGCCTGCCAAAATTATTGCTTTCATACTTAATGCTCCTTTTTTATAGTTTTGGTTTTCCATTCTCGGTTCTCAGTGTGCAAAAGCTTCTTTATTTCTCTCTAAAAATTGTTTTATACACCTTTTAATCAGCTGAACTTTCTTAGGTTTGGGTTCGGCTAAGCTTATTGGTGGTTCACTAATTTTAATCAAAGTATTAATTCCATATTGATGTACAATATCTGCATCTTCACTAATAATCGCAGCTACAGCTATTACCGGAATACTATACTTTTTAGCAATTTTAGCTACTCCAATAGGGGCTTTTCCGTAGATAGTCTGACTATCAATCTTTCCTTCACCGGTAATTACCAAATTAGCATCTTTGATAGCTTGTTCGAGTTTAACTATCTCAATTATGATCTCAATACCAGGTTTAAGTTCTGCATTTAGGAAAGCTATTAAACCTGCTCCCAAACCCCCGGCTGCTCCTGCACCCGGTATATCCTTTATATCTTTACTTAAATCCCTTTTTATTATTTCAGCAAAATACGCCAAAGATTCATCTAATTTCTTTATCATTTCCGGGGTAGCCCCTTTTTGCGGTCCATACACTCTGGTAGCTCCTTTTGGTCCGCAAAGTGGATTACTTACATCAGAAGCTATTAATACTTCAGTCTCGGATAAGCGGTTATCCAAGTATTTTGTGTCAATTCGAAAAACTTTTTTTAGTTCTCCTCCTCCAAAACCTATTTCCTCTCCGTCTTTATCTAATAATTTTGCTCCTAAGGCCTGAGCCATCCCTGCCCCTCCATCATTGGTAGCGCTTCCACCAATCCCGATAATCATCTTTCTACATCCCTGGTCTAAAGCTGCTTTAATTAACTGACCGGTCCCGTAGGTAGTAGTTATCAATGGATTCCTTTTATTCTCTGGAACTAAAGTCAATCCTGACGCTTCTGCCATCTCAATAACTGCCGTCTTCTTATCTCCTAAAATTCCGTAAGAAGCCAAAACTTCATCTCCCAAGGGATCTGTAACTTTCTTTCTTAAAATTTCTCCTCCGGTGGCATTAACCAGGCACTGAACTGTACCGTCTCCACCATCAGCCATAGGGATTTTTACAATTTCAGCTTCCGGAAAGATCTCTCTTATTCCTTGCTCTATTGCATCTGATACTTCTACAGCAGTTAAACTGCCTTTAAATGAATCTGGGGCTACAACTATTTTCATCGTTTTTTTACCTCGATTTAGGAACTGTATATCTATTTAACTTTCTTATTATATATAAGATATACGCCATTATATATAGTATTTCCTTTTATTTTTTTCAATCACTATCTAAGAAATCCAGAGCAAATTGGCTATAGAGAGTTGTCCCGATAGTCAGAGCATCTTCGTCTATATTGAATTTTTTATGATGATGAGGGTACATTGCCCCTTTACTTTCGTTTCGAACTCCTACTAAAGCAATTACTCCCGGGGCTTCCTGTGTATAGAAAGAAAAATCTTCTCCGCCCATTACTTTCTCTAATTTTATTACACTTTCTTCTCTAAAATTATTTATTACTGCCCGGGAAGCAATTTGTGATATTTGAGGATCGTTAATAACTGAAGGACAACCCAAAATATATTCTAATTCTCCTTCTGCCCGATATGCCCTTGCAGTTTCCTTAATGACCCTTTCCATTATAACTGGAAATTTATCTCTTACTTGAGGATTAAAACCACGGGTAGTACCTTCCATTAATACTTCATCACATAGTACATTAAACCTTTCCCCACCGTGAAATTTCCCTATCGTTACTACCGCCGGCTCCAGAGGACCAATTTCCCTGCTAACAATAGACTGAAGGTTCATCACAACTGCGGATGCCGCAACAATAGCATCTACTCCTTGATGAGGCATTGAACCATGTCCTCCCTTACCTCTAATGGTGATCTTAAACATATCTGTAAAAGCTAAACGGGTACCGGATTCTAGCGATACCTTTCCTGATGCTAAATCTGACCAGAGATGGATTCCAAGTATAGCATCTACCCCTTTCATCGCCCCTGCTTCAATCATTTTTAGGGCACCTTGAATCTTTTCCTCTGCCGGCTGGAAAATAAATATTACCGTTCCTTCTACTTTATTTTTCATCAGACTCAATATTTTGGCTGCTCCTAAAAGCATAGCAATATGGCCATCATGTCCACAGGCATGCATAATTCCCTCATTTTTCGATTTATAAGAAACATTATTCGCTTCTTTAACTGGCAGGGCATCCATATCTGCTCTAAGTGCAACCGTTTTACCCGATTTATCACCTTTTAGGACTCCTAAAACTCCTGTTTTTGCAATTCTTTTTACCTTAATATTCATTCTTTTTAATTCTTCACAAATTCTATTCCCGGTCCTTACTTCTTCCCAGGAGAGTTCCGGATTTTCATGAAATTCCCTTCTCCAGGCAATCACTTGACCTTCATATTTTTTTGCTAATTCTCCAACTTTCATCTTTTCTCCTTTTTAGGATTTCTAAAATTTCTTTTTAAATTAATTTAATTCCTTTTCAGAGATAATTCCCATTTCCTTAACATATTCACTGTTTCTTTTTTCTGTTTTCTTATAATCGGTAATATCAATATATTGCTCTATTCTACCACCGGTATAACGACCTGATTTTATGGGCTGGCTACAGTATTCCAACCAGCACTCTTTGCGTTTATCAGATGGGAGAATATGACATATAATGTCTTCGGTGGAAAAATCATTTATGCCTGGAATTTTCATTTTCTGGTTATGATTTTCCGAATTGGGAGAGATATATTGAATATGCTTTTTCATTATCCTTCTTTTGTCTTTTCCCACAATTTCTTCTCTTTTTATAGCAAAAAAGTTTTCTATCGCCCGATTTATCCAAATCACCTTAAATTGTGGATCCAGAACAAAAATTCCTATTTTAGAATTCTCATATATATTTTTTATAAAATCTATATATTTTGCATCTTCATCAATAGTCATTGCCCTATTTATTCACCTTTTCTAAATACATGAACTTTAATCAACAGCAATAATAACAATACGACATTCGTATTGGGAAATCCTGCTTTTTTGAGAAAATAATTTTCGGTTTAAGTGTCTGTCCTTATTGTTGTTCTTCCTCATTTAATTCATCTTGGGCGTCAAAAGGATAACCTTTCCAGCTCCTTTGAACTTTTGTAAGACCGCCATCTTCTTACCATGATGTGAGTTATATCAGCAATAGAGTCAATTCTTTTATTGTTTCATCCATTATGTTTTCCACCTTTTAATTACTATTTTTAATATATTTCATAATCACCAGAATCATCGCTTCACCGATAATGCAGGTAAAACATTCATCGAAACCACCAATTACACTTCCGATTGACCCCTATATTTCTCTATATTTTTTCCAAAAATAAAACCCTTTGGCTTTAGTAGTCAAAGGGTCTAAAAACAAAAACAGCTTAATATTACTGTATTTTCAAGAGAATAAGAAGTGATATTGGTATTTTTCTTTACTCGGGTATAAACATAGATTCTGGCCAATCACCCATTATCCGGGTAGGACCAAAATCAAAAAGCTCTGGAATCTCTTTAAATGCACTATACTTCTGAGGATTCTGGATATAATCCTTATCCGCTAGATCAAAAGAAGCATAGTTTTCCATCTCAGCCCAGATTTCAATAGTGTATTCTCCTCCTAAACCAAATTGTACTGCATAGCTTCTTACCGATTTTGTGGCTGGAGTTATTTCAAATAGGGCTTTGCCTTTTTCTTTCCACCACTTTACCGCTTCTTTCGTCTTTCCCGATTTAATCTTGGCTGTGGAAACAACAAAAATCCGATATTCTTTCATTCTGTTCACCTCCTTTTTTATCTATTTCTTTTTGCAATCTTGTATCTCAAAGACAGTTCTTTCCGAACCTTATATGAGGTCTTCAGAGTCGACCATCCGGTTAAAAAACTCCTCAGACCCCATAGGTTTTTCACTAAAAGTTACCGAATTATTGACTTGGCCCACCTTCCCTGTTTATTTTTTCCTTTTACCACACTGGTAGCAATAACCTCTATGAACACAGATGATACCACCACATTCAGAACAGGCCCATCTTATCCTTTCTTCGGTTATGAATTTTTTTAATCCGAAATTCTTTATATTTTCCAGATTTTCTATCATACTCATACTGTATTTCGTTTTATATCTTTTATCCAGTTGTTTTAATCTTAAGCAGGGATATTTTTCGCATTCAAAACAGAATCCCGATTGGTTATTTTTTATAATCTCGCAATTTTTTATTATACATTTCACGCA
>DAOUTX010000032.1 GCA_030668465.1 Atribacterota bacterium
AGCTTTTTTAGTTCCGCTTATCGGTAGGATAAATAAAAAAGCTACGGGGATTCTTACCACCCTTGCTTTAAGCGTAAGTTTAATTTTGACCATTGCATTAGCAGTGAAAATACTAACAGTTGGTCCCCAAGTTTATGTCTTTGGCGCAACGTCCCCTTCTTTGACTTTGCCTTCAGGGCTAAAATTTCCCATTAGGATTATGCTTCAGATAGATGCGATGGGAATATTTATGGGCTTGATTACTGCAGTTGTTTCATTTGTAGGGGCAGTTTATTCTTTAATTTTTATGAAGCAGCATAGTGGGCTTGATAAATATTATTCTCTATTATTGCTTTTAACTGTAGGTGTGTTTGGAATGGAATTTACCGGAGATATGTTTAATTTCTTTGTATTTCTGGAAATTGCTTCAATCGCCTCTGTTGCCTTAATTTCCTTCAGAGGAATTGATTTAGGCGAACCTGCAGAAGCGGGCTTTAAGTATATGGTGGTTAGTTCAATATCTGCTCTTATGGTTTTATTCGCGGTGGGAATGTTTTATGGACAATACGATCTTCTTAATTTTGCAGCTATAGCCAGCGTGATTAAACATTCTCAATTAGATAAGATTGCTTTAGGTCTTTTAATACCGGTGCTGGCTATGAAAGCAGGAGCAGTACCCATGCATATGTGGACACCAGATGCTTATTCGGAGGCACCTGCACCAATCACTATGATATTGGTTGCTGCTAGCCAGGCCAGTCTATATGCTTTGTTTAGAGTAGTTTTTTCTTTATATAATGTTTCTTTAAATACCTTAACTGTAGGTTGGATAATTATTATTTTTGGTCTTTTATCTATGTTTATCGGTGTTACAATGGCAATTATCCAGAAAGATATAAAGAGATTGATGGCTTATCATGCTATCTCTCAGACAGGTTATATGTTTCTGGGAGTAGGAGTAGGATTAGCAGTATTGGCCAATCCTGTGGCTTTAAATCAATATGGGGTTACTGCAATGGAAGGTGGTATTTTTCATATTATGAACCATGCTATGTATAAGGGCTTATTATTTTTAACTGCTGGCGCAGTGTTTTTTAGAACAGGAACTAAAAATCTTGATAAGATGGGCGGGTTAGCTCACTCCATGAAATATACTACTATCTTTTTTATTATTGGGGCTGCAGCTATTTCCGGGCTTCCTCCCTTTAATGGTTTTGCCTCTAAACTTTTAATTTATGAATCTGTTTATAAATTTAATCCTTTGCTTTCTATAATAGCCATGGTAGTTAGTATTTTAACTTTAGCATCATTTGTTAAAGTATTTCATAGTGCATTTTTAGGTCCGAAATTACCTCAATTTAAAGAAGTTAAGGAAGTCCCGCGCAGCATGATCTTTGCTATGGCCGTTTTATCTTGCATTATAATATTTTTTGGATTATTCCCGGACTTGATAGTAAAAAATTTAGTACATCCTGCGGTAATGTCTTTAATAGAGCAGTTTAAGTATACCGGAACAGTATTAGGAGGTATGTAGAAATGTTAGGATTACTGGAAACGGGTAGTGGTTTTTGGAGTGCAATAATTTGGATAATAGTTGTTTTGGTGATTGGAAGTATCGTAATTTATATCAGAAACAAAGGTGAGGATAGTTATAAAAAAAATACTGAACAAGACAAGCCTTTTATATCCGGTAATCCCGAAAAAAGCAAAGAGAGCTCCCATTTAAGTGCGAGCCATATCTATTGGGGATTTACAGAAGCATTAAAAGGCTACTATAATCCTTTAGTAAAAATGCATACCGGAAATATAAATGAATATTCCGGGTGGATAATAGTAATAACTGCGATAACATTAATTATGGTAGGGGTGAGTGGATAGTGAAATTAAATAAATATTTTGAAAGATCTCTCTGGGTTTTTCATTTAAATACAGGATCTTGTAATGGTTGCGATATTGAAATTGTCGCGGGTTTGACTCCCCGTTATGACTTAGAAAGATTTGGAATTAAATTGGTAGGTAGTCCTAAGCATGCAGATGTATTATTGGTAACCGGTCCAGTAACCGGTAGAATGACCGATAGAGTAAAACGTATCTATGAGCAAACTCCTAATCCGAAAGCCGTGATAGCAGTGGGAACATGCGGAACAAGTGGAGGAGTTTTTTACAACTCCTACAATCTTGCAGGCTCTATCGATAAAGTTATACCGGTTGACGTCTATGTCCTTGGTTGCCCTGTTCGACCAGAAGCAATTATAAATGGAGTCTTACAGGCTTGGATAAAATTAGAAAAGTTAAGAGAAAGCATGAATGCTGCTCCAGCGAAATAGTGGTTAGCGTATAGTTAAAAAATTAGTTAATTGATTACTTAGTTAATGAATTAATAATAAACCAGTTAACCAACTAACTAATTAACTAAACAACAGACGACTAACAAGGGAAGGGTGATAATAAATATGGAATATATGAAGCCAGATGAAATTGTAGAATTATTTAAAAAGAGATTGAATAAATCTACTATTATCGATAGTAGGATAGAAACTAAGACAGCAGGATTAACAAAGAGTAGTTATAATGTGATATGGCTAAAAATAAATCCAGAAGATCTTAAAAATGCAGTAAAACTCTTAAGCACGATACATTTTCCACATTTAGCTATTATTTCAGGAAATGATATGGGTGAGGAAATTGAATTGATATATCATTTTTCTATTTACTATGGAGCGAGATTTAAAGAAATATCAATAGATTTATCTATTCATTTACCTAAGAAAGATCTAAGGATACCAACAATTACTGATTTAATTCCAGGAGCTCAAGTTACAGAAAGAGAAATGAAGGAAATGATGGGGATAACAGTAGAAGGTCTACCTGAATTACCCAATTTGTTTTTACCGAAAGATTTTGCGAAAGATACCCATCCTTTTAGAAGAGATGAGAAAGGTATATACCCTTTAAGTAAGAATGGGAATTATGTAGGTAACAATATAATTAGAAAAGAAGAGGTGAAGAAAATTGAGTAAAGAAACTTATTCTATCCCTATAGGTCCAGTTCATCCTTCTTTAAAAGAACCGGTGACTTTTAATTTCGAAATATATGGAGAGCATATAGAAAATGTTAATTTAGCTCCCGGGGATAATCATCGAGGAATTGAATTTATGGGCATGCAGAGGAATCTCATTCAGATTATTTATTTAGCAGAGAGAATTTGTGGTATCTGTTCTGCCTCTCATCCTTTTGCTTTTTGTAGGGCAGTAGAAAATGCTGCAGGAATCGAAATTCCGGAAAGAGCTCAATATATTAGAGTAATTATCGCTGAATTAGAAAGAATTCATTCTCATATTTTATGGGCTGGAGTTGCTGCTCATGAATTGGGTTTTGACTCTGTTTTATATCTGTCTTGGAGAGCAAGAGAAGAAGTTTTAGATCTTCTAGAATATCTGACTGGGAATAGAATCAATTATGGAATATTTATGGTAGGCGGAGTGAGAAGAGATATCAGCGAAGAACAAATACCTCGAATAAGAAAGACTCTGGGTTATTATAAGGATATCTACAGTAAAATAGAAGATATATTTCTAAATGATCCAACTATTGCCTTAAGAACTAAAAACGTAGGTGTTTTAACAAAGGAAGATGCCCTGAATTTTTGTGCAGTTGGTCCTACGGCACGAGCATCAGGTGTAAAAAAGGATATACGCCAAGATCAACCATATTCCGCTTATGCAGATTTAGAAGTAAAAGCCATTACTCCGGATGTATTAACCGGAGTGGTAAATGGTGATGTCTATGATCGGATAATTGTTCGATTGTTAGAACTGGTTCAATCGATACAGATTATCGAACAATGTTTAGAAAACATGCCTGCAGGAGAAATTATTGCTGAGAAAAAATTGGTTAAGCTATTGAATCAATTAAAGAAAGCAAAAGGAGAAGGGATTGGAAGACATGAAGCTCCTCGTGGGGAATGTATTCATTATGTAAAATTAAATGAATCAGAATTTCCAGAGGTTTGGAAAGCTCGAGCCCCCACCTATAACAATTTAATGTCCTGGGTTCCGATGCTTCTTGGTCAACAGATTGCTGATATACCAATTGTAATAGCTTCTATCGACCCTTGTATAGCTTGCATGGATAGAGTAACTATTTTAAATAAAGATAATGGCCAAAAGAAGGTGTTAACCAAAAAAGATTTACATGAATTGAGTGTGCAAAAAACGAGGAGGATTACTCCATGACTTCTATAAGTTTATTCGAAATATTAGTAAAGATAATAGGAGCAATTGTAATTGCCTTTTTAGGAATAGTAATAGGTTTGTTTTATAAAGGCATTGATAGAAAGTTAGCAGCGAGAATGCAGGCTCGAGTTGGTCCTCCCATAAGACAACCTTTTTTAGATTTCTTTAAGTTAATGATTAAAGAGAATATAGTACCGGAGAATGCGGTGCCCTGGATATTCAATGGAGCACCAATTATGACCTTAGTTTCTTCTATTACCATTTTGCTTTATTTACCTGTAGGAAATATCCCTCCCATATTAAGTGGGTACGGAGACATTGTGCTGATTATTTATCTACTAACTCTGCCGGCTATCGGAATGGTAGTGGGTGGCTTTGCCTCTGGTTCTCCTTATGCCAATATAGGAGCACAAAGAGAGATGGTAATGATGATGAGTTATGAACTTCCTTTGGTAACTGCAGTAATTGCTTTAGGTTGGAAATTAAGCCAGGTTTACCCTCAGCTTAATGTTTTTTCCTTGGTTGCTATTAACGCTAATCCTATTTGGGGGTTAGTAGGTCCATTAGGTTTTATCGGAGCAATTTTACTATTTATTACTCTTGCAGCGGTTACTCCGGGTGAACTCTCTAAAATACCTTTTGATGCACCGGAAGCTGAAACAGAATTAGCCGGTGGAATATTAGTTGAATATTCAGGAAGAAATCTTGCTTTATTTGGTCTAACTGATGCGGTAAAGACAATAGTAATGACTTCTTTGACCGTGGCATTATTCTTCCCGTATGGTATATCTCACTTACTTGCTTTTAATGGCGCATTTGCTCTAATAGTAGATACATTATTCTTTTTAGTAAAAATATTTTTAGTAATGTTTTTCGAAGTAACTTTTATAAGAGTTGCGGTTGCACGATTAAAAATAGACCAAGTTTCCTTTGCTTACTGGATTCCAGTATCGATTATAGGTTTACTCGGCCTTATGTTGATTGTTTTAGATACTATTATAGTTTGAGGTGATAAAATGGCAACACCAATGGGATTTGAACTGTTAAAACAGTTATTTAAAAAACCAGCTACCAACGTATTTCCGATTACTTATTACCCTGACTCGATATTAAAATTATTGGAAAAAGTTGAAAAGGGAGAAGCAAAGATACACCCTCCCGTGGAAATACCTAAAAATTTTAGAGGGAAAATTGTTTTCGATAGAGACAAATGCATAGGATGTAAATTGTGTATTAAAGTATGTCCTGCTGAAGCAATCGAATTTATTCCTGATAAAAAGAAGATTAAAATCCATATCGATCATTGTATTTTTTGTTCTCAATGTAATGATATATGTCCTAAAAATTGTCTGAATATGAGCGAAGAATTTCTTATTGCTGAAACAGATAGGTCATCATCTAAATTAATTGTGGAATAATTAATAAAAATAAATGATGAAGAATCATAGTACTATAATTTTTTAAGGAGTTTAAAATTTTTACTCTTCAATATTCTTATTATTTCTTCAGAACTCTTTAAAACTTCAGGGCTAACGGAATTAGAATAATTGATAATTTTAGGCTGAATACCGATAAAAACAAGTTCCTGAGTGTATTCTTTTAGATAAGATATTAAAAAGGATAAAGGCATACTGTGGGTAGTGAGGTGCAGAGCGCTAATCCTATAAGGAGAGATTAATCTAAATTCACCAGATTTAAGGTCCATCTCCACAGCGTCGACAAGTACTACGAGATCGGGTCCTTTTTTTTTGATAATTGAGGTAAAATTTTCAGGAACAACTCCACAGTCCATAGAAAGCCAATCACGATCTTTAAAACTTTGAGCAATAATTGAACCTATTCCATCATCGCCTCGAAGCGTATTTCCGATGCCCATTAAAATGTACTTTTTAGGACTCATATTTTTTCCTTTAAATTAGTCGTTAGTATTAAATGCAAAATAACTCAGTTAATTGGTTAGCTGGTTAACTAGTTAACTGGTTAGGAATTAATTTATAAGATACAAAATAAACTAGTCGATAGTATATAGTATAAATACAAATTACAAGATTCAAGGTGCGAGTTTATCTAATTATTCAGTTGCCAATCAATTTAGTTAACTTATCAGTTGTTTTGATTTTATTTCCTTAACTAAATAACTAAGCAACCAACTAACCAGCTAACTAAACAAGAGATACTATTCACTAACGACTAGCGACTATTCACTAGATATGTTATCATAATAAAAAATATTTAACAAATTGAATAATAATATATATAGATTAAAAAAGAAAAAAGAAGGATTTTGAAAATTCTTGTAGAATAATTAATATATATTAGTATATAATATAAAAAACACGACATAAACTTTTATCTATCCAAAAGTTAGTATGGGAGTATGCTTTAATATGAGAAAAGCGAGTAGGATTTACAAGAGGAAAAACAGAAGTAATCTGGAAACCTTTATTGTCTTGATAGGTGCGATAATAATATTGGGTGTGGCTTTTAATTTAGCCAGAGATAGGAGTTATATTCCCCCGGAAGAACCGACAATTGTGGAAGAAGAGAAAGTAGAATCTCCTGTTATAAAAGTACCTGTTGAGTTACCACAAAAGGAGACAGCGGAAAAGGTTGAAGAAAAGGAGAAATTTCCTGAGGAAGAAATACAAAAAGAGGTTACTCCAGAAGAGAAGACACCACTTACTGAGCCCAGCGTGATTAAAACTCCAGAAGTAGAACCAGAAGTAGAAATAGTAAAGGAGTCTGAAATAGTTTCAGACAAGAAGTTGTATACTGTTCAGGTAGGAGCTTTTTCAAAAGAAATAAATGCCCAGAATTTAGCTAAAGAGATAAGAAGCAAAGGATACCAGACTTATGTAGTTAAAGGGAAAACCCTTTATAAAGTGCAGGTAGGGGAATTTAAAAGCCATGAAGAGGCCCAAAACATATCGCAAAAATTAAAAGAATTAGGTTACCCCATCTTTGTAACAAATAGATAAGAAAAGGAAATATGAGTTTGAAGAAAAAAAATATTCCTTCCGTCACAATAAATCGGTTATCTATTTACCATAGGTGTTTGGAAAAAATTTTAGAAACACAAAAAGAAGAAGATTTAAAAATCGTTCCCTCATTTAAAATTGAGGAAATGACCGGAATAAATTCAGCACAAATTCGTAAAGACCTGGCTTATTTCGGAGAATTCGGTAAAAGAGGATTTGGATATCCTTTAATAGATCTTAGCCGAGAGTTAAAAAAGATATTAGGATTGGATAAAAAGTGGTCAGTTATTATTGCCGGAGCAGGGAATTTAGGAAAAGCCTTAGTAAAGTATAAAGGCTTTCAGAAAAAGGGCTTTACAATCAAGGGAATTTTTGATAATAATCCCTCGAAAATTGGCAAGAAACTTGGCCATATTTTTATTTACGATATAAAAGAGATAGAAAAAATTATCCAGGCGGAAAATATAAATATTGGAATATTGGTAATACCAGCTGATTCAGCCCAGGAAGTGGCAGATAAAATGGTTGCAGGTGGGATTAAAGCCATTTTAAATTTTGCCCCTGTCCATATTTTTTTACCCCCGGAAATTAAAATACACAATGTAGACTTATCCATTGAATTTGAAGGGTTGACATACTACCTTTCTTAGTGATATAATAATTCAGCATTTTGATTTGTGATAATTTTCACAAAACAATATCAGGTGATTTAATAAAAATAAAAATCAGTAGTCAATGTGTATTTTAGGCAAGAGCCAAAGAATTTAGATGAAGAGATTATTAAAAAAGCGCTTAAATAAATAATATAATTTCAAGAAAACTAAGATGTTGTAATTACTTCACAAGGGGAAGTACTAATATGCAGTATATTTCTTCTAATAATTTTGCAAAATTACTCGAAAATTTAAAGAAAGATTATAATGTTTACGTCCCTGTTAAAAAGGACGATCAGTTTTTTTATAAAAAATATATTGACTTCACTGATGATATTGTTATCGGTGAAGTGCGAGCCTTTGAACCACTAAAATCTTTTTTCTTCCGCGCACGTGAAATCGTTGCTGAAAACTTCAATTCTGATATTCCTCAAAAAATCCAGAAACCTTACTGTATAGTTGGTGTGAAAGCTTGTGATCTCAAAGGATTGCAAATACAGGACTATGTTTTTGAAAATCATGATTATCAAGATCCTTTCTACATAGATATGCGTAAAAATAACCTTATTATTTCTGCAGATTGTACCTCTACTATAGATACATGTTTTTGCCTTGCACTAAATGTAAAACCTTATCCACTTGAAAATTTCGATATAAATCTTTCGGTAGTAGGAGAAGATTTTGTTGTCGAGGTTGGTTCTCAAAAGGGTAAGTTCCTAATTGAAAAATACTCTTCTCTTTTTGAAGAAGTGAAAAAAGAGTTTATTTCCCAAAGAGATAAGCAGAGAAAAAAAGTAATTAAT
Organism: Atribacterota bacterium; assembly: GCA_030668465.1. Lineage (GTDB taxonomy): Bacteria > Atribacterota > Phoenicimicrobiia > Phoenicimicrobiales > Phoenicimicrobiaceae > Sediminicultor. Next base: position 8,650 of record DAOUTX010000032.1, read on the forward strand.
GGTGTGGAAGAAAATATAAAACAAAACGATATACCACATCAAGATTCGTTTAAAAACATTATAGAAAGAGGGTACGAATCTAATATATGGGCTGATGAGGCGAATAATTGTGTTGAGTGTGGAGCGTGTAATACAATCTGCCCTACCTGCCATTGTTTTTTACTTTATGACCAGAAAAGTGAAAACAAGATGGCACGTTTGCGTATTTGGGATTCCTGTATGATAAAAGATTTTGCTCAGGTTGCAGGAGGCGCAAATCCCCGTCCAGAATTATGGATGAGATTGAGGAACAGATTTGAAAAGAAATTTGATTTTTTCCCAAAAGTTGCTGATATTTATGCTTGTACAGGTTGTGGCCGTTGCATATCTGCATGTCCGGCAAAGATAGATATTAGGAAAATTCTTAATGGATTGGTGTATAATGCATAAGATTATAAATCCCTATAGACCTATTAAGGCTGAAATTACAGGAGTTATATCTGAGACAC
>DAOUTX010000206.1 GCA_030668465.1 Atribacterota bacterium
ATTGCCGGTGAACTTATTACTCCTATCGCCATGGAAAAACAGCTCCGTTTTGCTATCCGAGAAGGAGGACGAACTATCAGTGCCGGAGTGGTAAGTGAGATAGTAGAATAGTCGTTAGTTGTTAGTAGGACAGGCGTCCCGCCTGTCTATATAATCCAAGATAATGGAGATAACAAAAAACATAAATAATTAAGGATGAGCAAAAAGTAGGAGCCTATTGCCTACGCCCCAATAATAACCTGGGGCGGATAGCCGCTTCCTATATAAAAAATAATATATTATTCGAAATAGTTTTGAGTTTTACGCAATACGCGATACTCGATACGAATTGTAATAGGGAGGTAAGTTAAAAAAGTTCATGCAAAAAATAAGAATTCGCTTACAAGCATATGACCACAGAATATTGGATAATTCTACCTTAAAGATAATAGATACTGTAAAAAGAATTGGTGGAAAATTTTCTGGTCCTATTCCTTTGCCAACAGAAATAAATAAATATTGTGTCTTACGTTCACCACACGTAGATAAAAAATCAAGGGAAGAATTTGAAATGAGAACCCACAAGAGATTGATTGATATTTTAGAGCCCTCTACCAAGACTATAGAAGCATTAATGCATCTTGACTTACCATCAGGCGTAGATATTGAGCTCAAAACTATGGAATAAAAAATAGGTAGATAAACCAGATAATTTTCTCGTATATTTTGAAAATTGATTAATAAGTTGTTTTATTTAGATAAATTGTATCAGAGGAAGTTAAAATAGTCGTTGGTGAATAGTATAAGAGCGTAAAGTGTAAAGCTAAAAACGTAAAACCAAAACTTAAAATTTAAAATTACAGAAAAAGTTTTGAATTTTGAATTATGGTTTTTCGCTTTTCGCTTTAAGTTTTTAGTTTAATACTGACGCAATACGCAATACGATATATTAGACTCGGAGGTGAATGTAAAAATGACGGCAGGAATATTGGGAGAGAAAGTAGGAATGACTAGAATATTTGCTAAAAATGGAGAATCTATTCCGGTAACTGTAATTTTAGCCGGCCCCTGTCAAGTAATACAGAAGAAAAATTTAGAAAAGGATGGTTATAATGCGGTTCAATTGGGTTTTAAGGAAGTAAAAGAGAAAAAGGTTTCTAAACCTACAGCTAACCATCTTAAAAAATATAAAGCGAAACCAATAAAGTATATTAGGGAATTTAAAGTTGACGATTCCAGCAAATACTCATCTGGCGCAGAGGTAAAGGTAGATATTTTTAAGGAAGGTGACAAGGTAAATATAATAGGAATATCTAAGGGAAAAGGGTTTGCTGGTGCAATAAAGAGACATAATTTTTCTGGTGGACCAAAAACCCATGGACAAAAGGAATATTTTAGATCAGTTGGCTCAATTGGAGCTACAGACGCAGCTCGAGTTTTTAAAGGGCAAAAATTGCCAGGACATATGGGAACAGATAGAGTTACCATAAAAAATATGGAGGTAGTAAAAATTAACCTCGAAAGAAATTTAATTTTGGTGAAAGGTTCAGTTCCCGGTTCTAAAGGAACAATGATTGTAATTAATAAAATTGAGTAACGTAAGTATATTTTTACCAGGGGAGGAGGATTGTTTATGATTGATTTGTCAGTTCATAATATTAAAGGAGAAAATATTGGAGAAGTTTCTCTAAGAGATGATATTTTTAATACTAAAGTAAATAAATACCTTGTTCATCAAGCGGTTAAGCGTTATTTAGCAAATAGAAGAAGAGGGACTGCTTCTACAAAGAGTAGGAGTGATGTAAGAGGCGGAGGAGCTAAACCCTGGAAACAAAAAGGAACTGGAAGAGCTAGAGCAGGAACTAATAGTTCACCTATTTGGGTAGGTGGCGGAATCGTATTTGGACCTGCCCCGAGGGATTATTCCTTTTCTTTCCCTAAAAAAATGAAAGTTGCTGCCTTAAAATCGGCACTATCAGATAAATTGGAGAATAAAAAAATTATAATAATAGATAAATTATCATTAGAAGAAAATAAGACCAGTAAGATGGTAGAAATTTTAAAAAATTTACAAGCATCTAAAAAACCATTAATAATAACGGAAAAAGAAGATAGTACTATAGCGTTATCCGTGAGAAATATTAAAGGGGCACAGGTCTTGCCCGCTTCTAAAATAAATACATATGACCTTATAAACCATGAAAAGATAATAATTACCAAAAAAGCTTTGAAGCGAATTGAGGAGGTGTTAATATAATGCCTTCAGATAGAGATATTATATTAGAACCGATAATTTCAGAGAAAACCGTAAGATTAAAAGAAGAAAATAAATATGTATTTAAGGTAGATTGGAAAGTTAATTCTACTGAAATTGGAAAATCTATTGAAGAGAAATTTAAAACTAAAGTTGCAAAAGTAAATATTATGAAAATGCCAGGTAAAAAGAAGAGCCTAGGAAAATACTCTGGA
>DAOUTX010000108.1 GCA_030668465.1 Atribacterota bacterium
CCAAAAGGAGAAAAGTTAAAAACTTTTGGTGGTACTGCTTCCGGATATGAAAGCTTAAGGGAGATGTTTTATAAAATTGATAAAATAGTTAAAATTAATTGTTTTGATAATTTAAAAAAATTGCGACCAATAGATTGTCTGGATATAGCTAATATCATTGGCCAAAATGTAGTAGTGGGCGGAGTTAGACGGACCAGTGAAGTGGTATTATTTGACAAAGATGACCAAGGAATTTTAAATGCTAAGAATAATCTCTATGAACAGGTGGATGGTAAATGGATAAAAAATGAAGCTATTTCCTATCGGGAAATGAGTAATAATAGTATTTTTTATACTTCTAAACCAACTCGGGAACAACTTTCCTGGCATGTAAAGCAAATGAGATATAGTGGCGAGCCTGGTTTTATGAATGCAGAAGCAGCTGCTAAAAGAAGACCTAATTTGCAAGGAGCTAATCCCTGTATGGAGGTGCTGCTTGATAGAGACCAAATGTGTAATCTGACTACAGTAAATGTATTAGGTTTTGTGCAAGATGCTAAATTAGATAAGAAAAAATTATTTGAAGCTCAACGACTTTCTTTACGAGCAGGGTTTCGAATGACCTTTTTAGACCTGGAATTAGATCAATGGGATGTAAAGCAAAAAAGAGATAGATTGGTAGGTTGTAGTTTGACCGGATGGCAGGATATGGTAAATGCTACTGAAATGACCAAAGAAAAAGAATTAGAATTACGGAAAAAATTAAGAGATATTATTCATCAAGAAGCAGAGTCCTATGCGCAAAAATTAGGTGTTGAACCTCCTTTGCTTATGACCACAGTGAAACCGGAGGGTACTCTTTCACAATTACCAACCGTTTCCAGTGGAATACATCATTCTCATTCTCCTTATTTTATCAGGAGGGTTCGTATTAATGCCAACGACCCCTTACTTAAGGTTTGTGAAGAATTGAGATATGATATAAAACCGGAAAATGGACAAACTGAGGAAAATTGCCAAACAAAGGTAATCTCTTTTCCTTGTTGCGCTCCGGAAGGGAAAACCAAAAAAGATATTTCCGCAATAGAACAATTGGAAATTTATCGTTCTTTCCAAAAAGAATATACAGATCATAATACTTCTATTACTGTTCATGTGCAAAACCATGAATGGGAAGAAGTAGAAGAATGGTTATGGAATAACTGGGATGAAGCGGTAGCGGTAAGTTTTGTCTCTTTAGATAATAGTTTTTATGCTCAAATGCCTTATGAGGCGATAACAAAAAAAGAATATGAGAAGAGAGTAAAAGAAATGTTACCTTTTATTCCTTCACTTATCTCAAAATACGAACAGGAAGAAACAGAAATTGATGTAGGAGACGAATCATGTTCTAACGGAGCATGCCCTGTTAGGTAGAAAAAATAATGAAGTCATTTCAAAAAAAGAGTTATACGTGATTCCCTCACCTCTGATGTTATTTCTCTAAAAGTTTTGACTCGTCGTAGGATATTTTATTCTGCTTTTTATCCTGGTGCCTTTCTAAAGCCAACTGAATCAGTTGGTCAATTAAATCAGGATAAGATATACCGCTCGCTTCCCACAGACGGGGATACATACTGACAGAAGTAAAACCGGGGATGGTATTAATTTCACTTAAATATATTTTATTTTCTTTTTTGCTGACGAAAAAATCTACTCGAGCCATCCCGGCAGCATCAACGGCTTTAAAAGCACGAAGGGCAATCTCCTGAACCTTTCGTGATACTCCATCAGGTAAATCTGCCGGAACAATTAATTGCGTTTCCTTATCTATATATTTTGAATCATAATCATAAAATTCTCCTGCCGGTCTAACTTCACCCACTACTGAAGCCCTGGGTTCATCATTCCCCAAAACACTGCATTCTATCTCTCTTACTTCTTCTAATCCCTCTTCAATTAAAATTTTTCTATCATAAGAAGAAGCTAAATCTATGGCTTTCTCCATTTCTTCTTTCTTGTGAACTTTAGTTATCCCTACACTCGAACCTAAATTGGTGGGCTTTACAAAAAGAGGATATTCGAAGTTATCTTGAACTAAAGATAAGATTTTCTCTTTATCTTTTTGCCACTCTTTTCTCTTTATGGTCATCCATTTTAATACGGGTAAATCTCCCTGTTTAAATATTATTTTCATTAAATCTTTGTCCATAGAAATCGCAGAGGCAACTACTCCCGCTCCCACATAAGGAATATCCGCTAATTCTAAGAGACCCTGTACTGTTCCATCCTCTCCATGAGGACCGTGTAATACCGAAAAAACTAGGTCTAATCTTTCTAAAGCCGAGCCTTTATCTAATCTTTGATTATTGTCTATGCGGACCAGGGCTTTACCGGAAGGGTCATTCAATAAAATTACCGTGTTCTTCCCTTCGATTCTGCCAGATTGAAGAGCCAATTCAGAATCCTGGGGAGATATCCATCTTCCTTTTTTAGTTATGCCGATAGGTACTACGGTATATTTATCTTTATCTATTGCTTTAATAATTGAGGAGGCAGAACAAAATGAAACCTCATGCTCTCCCGACTTTCCTCCAAAAATTAATCCTACTCTTATTTTTTTTGCTCCCATATTATATTACGCCTTTCTTATATTTTCTGATAAATTTTATTCCTACAAATTTAATATCTCTATAGTTCCATCTTCAATATCTAAATATAGCAGTTTATTGCGAAAGAGTTTACCTCTTTTTAATAATATCTTAACTACTTCTTGAGCTTCCAAAGAGGCAATTAAGGCAGGAGTTACCGTAGGAGCACCTAATTCTATCTCACTTCCATGTTCAGGTAAATCTTTATTAGAGCCATAGATTAATTCTAATCCTTTATCTTCCGGGAAAATGGTGGTAAGCTGGCCATTAAATCCCGCTATAGCACCATGAACCAAGGGAATTTTTAAATCCCGACAAGCTTTTTGGAGCACAAAACGCGAAGGAAGATTGTCCAAAGCATCTACTGCTACCTCTGCTCCCTCAATAACTTTTTTTACATTGTCCGAATTAATGAAAACAGAATATCCAACAATTTCTATAGAAGAATCTATCTCTTTTACCCTCTTAACTGCGAATTCGGTCTTGCTCTTCCCTAAATTGTTTTCAGTGGAAAGTATCTGCCGATTTAAATTACTATCTACTATTATATCCTTATCTGCAATTATCAGTTTTCCAATTCCCATCCTGGCTAAAAGCTCTAATACTGTTCCTCCTAATCCGCCAGCTCCAATTATAGAGACTTTTGATTGCAAAAGCTTTGCTTGTTCAGAAGAACTAATTACTCCTAAATTACGCTGATAACGTTCAGGGATTATATTATTTTGTAGAGCTGATATCTCTATTTCTCGGGACTTAGTTTGAAATTTGCGGGCAATTTCCTTAACCTGTTTTACTAAAATGCTATAATATTTTTTACCAGCAGAATTTATCGCTTCTTCTTTTATTTTCTCTAATTCCTTAAGGATTATTTCTTCTTTTTCGTTTTTCGTATTTTGTCTCATGAGATTCATCCCCTTTACTTATATTATAGTTATTTCCCAAAAAGCTAAAAATATTTTCAACAGATCATATATATTGTATATTGTACCTTGCAGATAATTTTATAGTAAATTATGACTTTTTGGGTATAATTATATTGTAGGGGCACAATGAATTATGCCCTCGCCATATCATTACTTAATTTCTCCTGTGGGCACGATGCATCGTGCCCCTACATTAATATTTTGTTTACTTTTTGGGTAGTAATCACTATATACTTCTCTTTCTCTACGCTCTACGCTATCAGGGCGTATGCAATACGCCCCTATTTGTTTCTTGTAATCTCATAATTCACAACTGTTTCTTCTTTCTTTTCCATCCGTTCTACACTACACTCCGAGATACAATTTCGTTGTTCGTATCTCGTATCTTGTATCTCGTAAGAAAAAGAAATCCAAATATATCATAACCTTTAAATTATTTTAATCTTTTAACTATTTGTGTTTTTGTGAGATAAAAAATACTGAATACCAATTAACTAACTAACCAAGTAACCAGCTAACTAAATATCTATATACTATTCACTATTCACTAACGACTATTTTTAAATTTGGCTTTCAATTTTTCCAACCTTTGTTTTATCTCTTTTTCAAATCCCCTGTCGGTAGGAAAATAATATTTTTTTCCTTTTAATTCTTTAGGAAGATGTTCCTGGATAATATATCCATCCTCAAAATTATGGGCATATTTATAACCTTTACCGTAATCCAAATTTTTCATTAAAGTAGTGGGGGCATTACGAATAACCAAAGGAACTGACAGCGGTCCCCACCTTTTAATGTCTTCCTGGGTGAGTTGATAACCCTTGTAGAGAGCGTTACTCTTGGGGGCACAGGCTAAATATGTGGCGGTCTGAGCTAAAGATAAATTTCCTTCGGGCATTCCTAAAAAATGTACTGCCTGCATAGCTGCTACTGCTACCTGTAAGGCCTGGGGGTCAGCATTCCCTATGTCTTCTGAGGCAAATCTCACCAGACGCCGGGCAACATAAAGGGGATTTTCTCCGGCTTCTAACATTCGGGCTACCCAGTAAATAGCAGCATCGGGATCTGAATCGCGCATACTCTTATGCAGGGCAGAGATAATATTGTAA